>DASRZD010000618.1:0-3480 GCA_035686805.1 Armatimonadota bacterium | reverse complement strand
GTACACAACGCAATCGAAGCAAGGTAACCCGCAAGGTGCGGTCATCTGTTCGTAATCCATTCCACTCTCCTTTCTCAAAGAGCATGGACAGCTTATAATCATGGCTCGGTTGTCTCTACTTCCGCCAACTCCTCGATCGGTTCAGGGGCATGGTGCCTCCTTTTCCCAAACCAGTCGTCGAAAAGCGTGTAGAGGGTCGGGATGATGACCAGGGTCAGGAGCGAGGAGACGATCAAGCCGCCGATTACTGCGATTGCCATCGGGGCGCGCATCTCTGAGCCTCGTCCAAGCTTCAGGGCGGTGGGGAGCATTGCGAAGATCATCGCGAAGGTCGTCATCAGGATCGGCCTAAGCCTTGTCGGGCCGGCCTCCAGAATCGCCGCATCCCGCTCCAGACCCTTCGCACGCAGAGTATTCGTGTAGTCAACCAGCAGGATGGCGTTCTTGGTCACCAAGCCCATAAGCATGATGAAACCGATCATGGCGACGAGACTCATGGTCTGGCCGGTGATGACCAGCGCGACGATAGCGCCGATCATTGCCATCGGAAGGCTGAACATGATAATGAACGGGTTGAAGAGCGATTCGAACAGCGCCGCCATGAGCATGTAGACCAGCGCAATTGCCAGCAGCAATGCGCCCAGCATGTACCCGAAGCTCTCCTTCATCATCTCGGCCTGTCCGCCCCAATTGAGCGCCACGTTGCCCATCGGCACGTCCGCGATCTCCTTATTGAGCGTATTCTGCACATTGCCGAGCGGATGACCCGGCAGCAGCGCCGCGGTTACCGATACCTTGCGCTGCCGGTTCTTGCGCTCGATCTTTGTCGGTCCGGTATCCGGGGTGATCTTCGCAACGTCTTGCAGGAAAACAGGACTGCCGTCCGCCGCACCGATCACTACCCGGCCCACGTCGCTGAGGTTGTAGCGATCGAACTCGTTCAACCTTACTCGGATATCGTACTCTTTGCCGTTCTCGCGGTAATGAGTATCAGTGCTGCCCTCGACCGACGTGCGAAGAGCTTGAGCGATCTGCCCCGCGCTGAAGCCCATCTGCGCCGCACGCTCGCGGTCAATCGTTGCCTTGATCTCTGGCTTGCCGACTTTCCAGGAAACATCGGCATTCAGGGTGCCTTCCGTGGATGCGACAATCTTTTTGAGCCTCTGGGCCACGGAGTTGAGCTCCGCGGTGTCAGTCCCGGTCAACTCGATATCAATTGCCGCCCAGCCTCCGCCCATGCCGCTGGAGGTGTTTACCGTGATCCTTCCACCGGCGATGCTGACGACCTTCTCCCTGATCTCCTGAGCTACGGTCGTGTCCCTTCGGATGCGCCGTTTTCCACGGAGGATAGGGCGAAGGGCTCGATCAATGACACTTTCCTTGGGGATCAGAGAGATCGTCACAGACCCATAGTTCGCCCCGCTGTCCGCAGAGGATAAGTGACCGCCGCCGGATGAGCCCACGCTCGTAAAGACATTCTGGGCTTCCGGAATCTTGAGGGCGATGTCCTCGACCTGGCTGACTATGGCGTTCGTGGCTGCCAGAGAGGTGCCGGTCGGCATTTCAACGGTGGCGGTGATCTGTCCCTGATCCATCTGCGGGAAGAACTCGAAGCCGAGCCCCGGGATCAGGCCGGGAAGCGCAAACATCAGCAGAAGGAATATCGCATAGGCCGCGCGATTCTCATACTTGCGTGCCCATCCATGCGACCGCCTTGCGCTGACAATGAGGGCCAGGATCAGTACCGCAGCGATCAGCTTGTCGGCTATGGGTATCCATTTCAGCCCGGTGGCGCTCGCCGCTTTTCCAGCCATCACAAACACAACCGAACCGATTAGCAGGCCCAGTACCGACAGGAGCACTTTGTACCAACGTCTGCCGGCGACTTCAACCGCCTGTCTGATGCCCAGGAAGAAGGCCGACGTGATCAGAAGGACCAGGAAACATGCAATGACGGCGAAGGGCGGTTTCATGAGCAGCATTTGGACAATGCCTTTGCCGGACATGCTGAAGAGCACAAGGAAAAGCGCCCCAAAACCGGAGGTGATCACAAGCCGCCTGTGGCTCAATGCCCATGCCAGGACACTCCGATACTTCCGGTCGAGCATGTGGTAGAACTCGTCGAACTTCAGGAAGAAGCCTGTCTTGGCCTCGACGGCCTCGCCCTTTCGATACCATCTCGATGCGAGCATCGGCGTCAGGGTGAATGAGACGAAAAGCGAGAAGAGGGTCGCAGTCGCGACTGTGATGCCGAACTGCCGGAAGAACATACCCACGATCCCGCCCATGAACGCGATAGGCACGAACACGACCACGTCAACCATCGTGATGGTGACGGCCGCCAGGCCGATCTCAGCTCGACCGTTCAGAGCCGCCTCCGCCGGCGCTTCTCCCTTGGCAAGGTGACGGTATATGTTCTCCAACACGACGATCGAGTCGTCAACCAGTATTCCGACCGCCAGCGACAGAGCCAGCATAACCATGGTGTTCATGGTGAACCCGGCGAAGAAGATCGGGATGAACGTGGCGACAATAGATGTTGGTATGGCGATCGCCACGATGAAAGTGCCGCGGACGTTATGGAGAAACAGGAAAACGATGAGTACCGCCAGCATAGCCCCCAGCCAAAGGCTGGTGTTTACGTCACTCATGGCCTCGCGAACGCGCTCCGACTGGTCTACGGCGACGGCGATCTGAACGTCCGCCGGCAGGACGGACTTCATGGCCTCGAGTTCTTTCTTCACGTCGTCGGCAACCTGGACGGTGTTCCCGTCCGACTGCTTCTGGATCGTGATGCCGACGCTGTCCTTCTTCTCCAGGCGGGTCATGTCGGTGCGCTCGGCTATGCTGTCCTTAACCTCGGCGATGTCGCCAATCGTGAGCACCCGGTCATTGCCATTGCTGCCACCGCCTACGCTAATCCTCAGGTTGCGTATTTCATCAACGCTCGCGAACTCGCCCACTGTGCGGATGGCATAGTCGCGATTGCCCTCGGTTATCCGACCGCTGGGGAGATTGAGGTTGCCTGCCGTGAGCGCCTGGGAGATTTGTGCGATCGAAAGACCGTATGCCTCCAAACGGCTCTTGTCCACGTTGACCTGTATCTCGCGGATATCGCCGCCTGAGACGTTCACCGCTGCCACGCCCTTCAGCTTGCCCAGCCGATCTTTGACCACGTCGTCCACGAGCTCCCGAAGCTCGCGGGCCGGACGCTTGCTGGATAGGCCCAGGTACAGGATCGGCTCAGCACCTATGTCAATCTTCTGGATAACCGGGCTTCGCACATCATCCGGCAGGGACATGCGCGCCGCGTCAACCTTGCCCCGAACATCCGACATGGCGGTATCCAGGTTGGTTCCGAGGACAAACTCTATCACGACCACGGAAATCCCTTCCTGGGACGTGGAGGTGATGTTCTTCATGCCGTTGACTGATCCAACGGAGTCCTCGAGCGGCTTCGAGACGAGGGTCTCGATCTCC
>DASRZD010000617.1:0-2443 GCA_035686805.1 Armatimonadota bacterium | reverse complement strand
ATGCTGAACCATGTGCAGTGCGCCGCGGGACTTCTCGATCATCGCCCCCAGCGCCAGGTTCTTGATCGCTCCTCCGAACCCACTGTTCCCATGACCTTTGGCATGCGAGAAGCAGACCAGGTAGTCGGCATCCCACATCTCGCCGGCAATTCGAAGCTCCTTCAGGTTCTTGTAGTCAACTGCCTGCGTGTGATAGTACTTATCGGCCGCTCCCGCGGCAGGGATGATCGGGCAGCCGATGGTCTCCTGAGTATATCCGCGCTCGTGTGCCGTCAATGCGGCCTGATGATTGTCTGTGACGAATGGTCGCCCGCCGGCGGCCTTGATGAATGAAACCAGCCTCCGGACGAATACCGGGTGGATGGTCGTGTAGCCTACATTGCCGCCGAGGTGCATCTTGATGCAGACCCGCTTGCCCTTGAGTTCCTCAGTGATGTCCAGCTTATCGAGGATCGTGTCCAGCTTGCCTGGGAGGGTTGACTGCCACTTCAGTTCGGGGACTTGAGCGGAGCCGAAGAATACCTTGCTCATTACAAAAACTCCTGCTGTCTGATAGGTTAACCGTGCACTATTATGCCGTCAGAAGGCAGGAGTGTCAAGGCGGCGGCGGTTCAAGGGCCTTGTGGAGACAGTAGGGGGCGCCATCTGTGCGTCCGGGAAGATCTCCTGGATGGGGAACTGGGCTATGTGAGTCGTATCAGCTATCGGCCCACGCCAGCTTGCCAAAGTAACCGGCGGCAGTTCGGTCATCTTAGGCTTCGGCACGGCAGCCACGGTATTGCGGAATTGGGGTGCGAGCGCCTGCCGATGGTGATAGTAATCGGTGAGGCTGTCATAGACCACCAGGAGGTTGGTCAGCTTGCGGCCGGGATGGCTGATCGTCCGCCCGTTATGGTAGAGAGCGGATGAACTCCCGCCATCCAGATCAACCGCATCTACGGCGCCGAGACTAAGCATGATCTTCGCAAGCGTCCGAAGCTGGATCGGCTTATCCACGACCACCAGCAATAGCTTATTGCTCGCAGTGGTGCCGAGCGCAGTCCGCTTCTTCTTGCCGAAAAGCCCTGGGTCGGTGAATCCCTGATCCTTCGGGCAGAGGAAGATGCTTCCATTCCTCACGAGGGTCGGGCCGGCGCAGAGAACGGTATCATATCCCTCCCAGCCCGCGCTGTGTCCCCATTTGAAGGGGACATACCGGACGGTATTGTCGGCAGTGAAGCATACCCCGGTGCCGACGACACCCTTATGGACATTCGTTCCTTCGATGACGATGTCTCCGGTCGGCTGGAGGCTTCGAGTGCAGAAGAAGGTTCCGGTGATCGCTGCCGCCGGTTGGAGGCGGTTGAGCATGGAGGTAAACGATTCGGCGCTGCCGGAACCTTTCTTGGTAAGGGAAACGGTGACTTTCAGGTCGGGCGAGTTGAGGTTGGCCACCACGACGTGAACTCGAGCGCCGTTGATGAAGACTTTCGAGTACGAGATATTCTGTCCTGCGTGAGTGGGGTAGCACATCAGCAGGAGGCTTGTGATCAAGAGGTATCTGGTAGTCACGTCACTCACCTCCTCGACGCTCTCCCAGGGATGAATCCCCTGGCTCAATTACATCATAACTCACATATCCTGTTCACGGAACTGACACAATTGCTGGTTTTTGCGATTCTGTGAAAAACCTGGCAAAAATACCTGATTTTCGCCGATCCTATTGACTTAATCAAACCTCGCAAATATACTAGGTTTGGGATAAACAGGCGGGCATCTACTACAGCAAGCCCCGGCCCGCCGGCATCTATCCCGTAACACGCTTCACCAATTTCATAGGGCGAACTCGCTATCTGGCTCGTTTTCACAACAATTCAAGTTGGAAGGGAGGGGTTCTATAGATCTACACTTGGGCGTCTTCAGGTTTTTCGGATTTCACGTAGGGAGGTTTCACTCAAATGGCAAAGTATTTCAGATCGTTCATTGTGCTGTGCCTGGCCCTGATGCTGATTTCAGCGTTAGCCTATGCACAGACGCCTGCTGATGTGGTGGCCGAAGCGGTTGCGACGAGCGAGGTCTTCCCAGCGGGCACTTCCGTAGTCAACGTCTTCGTTGACGGCAGCAGTGCCGTCGTTGAGTTGAGTGCAGAGGCTGTTCCATTTGGCCTTGGTGATGGTCAGGTAGATGACATGTGCAAGGCGATCATGGATGCCCTGGATAGCGTCGGGATCGATGCTCTTGAAGTGACCGTTGCAGGGAAGCCCTTGTGGCAGTACTTGCCTGCGGCGAGTGCGCCCGACGAGGGCGGCGACATAGGCACGCAGTCGGTCGGCGCTCCGCCGAGCCCCGGAGTTGACGCTCAGATTGGCATCTCCTCGATCGGCGGCGGAGGCGGCGAAGGTTCAGGTCTCCCGGTGCTGACCGGCGAGTTGGTTGGGAAGAACGTCGGCCTGTGTCCCAGCCA
>DASRZD010000616.1:0-6070 GCA_035686805.1 Armatimonadota bacterium | reverse complement strand
GGATTTGTTGCTTCCTGTTCCGTAGTCGAAGGATGCCATGCTGAAGGGCGTACAATCGGCGAGGCGGTGGATCATATGGAGGAGATCGCCAAGGCAATCGTTGACATGAAGTCTCCGTATGCGGTTCTTGCTCACCCGCATTCCACCCCACCGAAGGCCAAGCGCCGATGCCCGGTGTTCTGAATATAGGTTGTGGGTGTTAGGTCATCGGTTATAGGGGGCCGGAGGGATAGTTGATGCTGAGAACGTTTGAGGACACTTGCATGAAACCGAGCCCCGACTTCGAGCAGTTCCGCAAGGCCGTGATGCGAGATGGCAAGCCGGATTACGTCCCCTTCTATGAGCTCTTTGCGAACGTCGAGATCATGGAGGCCATCCTGGGCAAGAAGATCACCGACCGCGCCTCAACAATCGAATTCTACTACAAGGCCGGCTATGACTACCTTCCCACCTTCCCGGGCATGTGCATGGTCCTGGGCAATCTGATAGACCGCAGTCAGGGGTATCCGATCAAGGACTGGGAGACCTTCGAGAAGTACGTCTGGCCGGAATCCGTCAACTATCAGGAGTTCGAGACGGTCGGCCCGCGCCTGCCAGAGGGCATGAAGATGATCGGGCAGACCGGCGGGATATTCGAGACAGCGGAGAAACTCGTTGGTTATGAGCAGCTCTGCTATCTGCTGGTGGATGATCCTCCCCTGGTTCAGGCCGTCTTCGACCACCTCGGCGAGCTGTATGTGAAGATGTACACCGGAATGTCGCAGTTCGAGGGAGTCGGGGCGCTGGTGATCAGCGATGATCTGGGATTCAAAACCCAGACCATGATTGATCCCGAATACCTGCGCAAGTACGTCCTCCCGTGGCATAAGAAGCTGGCTGATATCATCCACGCTGCCGGCAAGCCCTGTCTCCTTCATTGCTGTGGTAACCTCTCGGAGATCATGGAGGACATCATCGAGCACGTGGGGATTGATGCCAAGCACTCGTATGAGAACTCCATCCTGCCCGTGACCGAGGCTAAGAAGCTCTATGGCGACCGGATTGCCCTTCTGGGCGGGTTCGACATGGACAAGCTCTGCCGGGGTGATGAGCAATTCATCCGAAAGCATACGCGCATGCTGGTGAACGAGCTTGGGCGGGATGGCGGCTATGCCCTCGGCTCGGGGAACTCCATCGCCCCGTTCGTCCCGGTGGAGAACTACCTCGCGATGCTGGATGAGGGATGGAGGCTCAGGGGGATGGGATGATGGTCAAATGGCGCTACAGCCGCCTGGCAATACTCCTGCTACTTGTCACCGCTTTCCTAGTAGCCGGCTACATATTCACGAGGCCGTCGGACCCATCGGCACTCGTTCTCCTTCCCTGGGCAACTGACGTTCATGCAGCCAAGTTCAAGGGTACTGACCAGCTTCAGTACAAGCTAACGGAGGCATATCCGGCGAAGTCGGCACTCACCCACATTTCCGAGCAACTGCAATCGCAAGGCTGGAAGCCGTTGAAGGAAGACTATCTCAACCCTGGTCTGCCGTCCTCGCATGTAAGGGGTTGGACTCGGTTTCTGGATGGCACGCAGCAACCGGAGCAGGAAGTCCGACAGTGGATGGCCGATTGGACTAATGCCAGGGGAGACGTGGTGCGATACGGACTGAAGTACCGATGGCCTTTGAATGGGAAGGAAGACCTCAAGACGCTCTCTGTTACTGCCATCTATATACCTGCCGATCTCGCAAGAGCCGGAAAGCAGGCAGTTCTCAAGGAAATGGAAAAACGGAAGAGGAGCGGTGAGTAAAACGGCAACCATCACTGGCTATGCCATGCCACAACTTCCACACAACTTTTTCCTCTCACACGCAGTCTTACTTAATGGCACACTCGTTTTGGCAAGGAGACATCATGAGAAAGCTCTGCATCTTGGCCTGCCTGATCTTCATCGCGGGCAAGGCATTCGGAATCGCGGATACCAGCACTGATCCCCGCCTGGACAAGAAGGTTACTCTGGAAGTGAGTCACACCAAGCTCGAGGATGTGGTCAGGTCGCTTGCGGACCAAACCGGCGTCGTCATCAAGGCGGGCTCGGGTCAGCGCGATTGGCGGGTTCGCGAGCGGAAGGTCACCATATACGCGAAGGATGTCCCTGCCGGGCAGATGATGACTGAGATCTCAAAGCTCCTCGGGTACTATCTCTCGCAGGATGGCAAAGAAGGCGAATGGACATATCTCTTCTGGCAGGACCAGAAGTCGCGTATCTTCGAGTCGGAGATGATCAATGCGGAGAAGGAAGCCGCCGCCCAAAGGATCAAGGACATGCGGCAGGGCGCTCTCGACGAAGCCGAAAATGCGCTCGCCATGAGTCCTGAAGAAGCCCTGAAGCAGAGGGAGAAGGATCCGTGGCTGGCGTATCTGGGTGGCACCAAGAGCGGTCGGGGTTTTTCCCAGTTGATGTCTCTATTCGGCAGCTTCCCTACCGAGCGAGAACTCATGCTGCGGGGTCAGCGAACCTCCATCCCGCTCTCGAACCTTCCCCCAGGCATGCAGCAGGCGGTGACGGATGCTTCGGGCTTCAACGCATTCACCCAGATGAGTGACGCCGAGAAGGAGAAACTCAAGGCGCTCACTCCCTACCAGCTCACGGTAATGCCGGTTGATCAGATAGGCGATTCAATGGCCAGCCTGGTCGGGTTTGGCGGGCTGATGTTCATAACCGGTCTCGGCCCCGGCGGACTCGGTCAAGGCAGCGAGATGCTCGGTGGGGGCATTCCTATGGGCTTCTTGCCTCTGGCAGGCCCGGACTCCATCGTCGGCAATATGTTCGGCAAAACGCTGCTCGCATTGTCCGAGGGAGCTACACGGGAAGAGGCGATGAAGCAGATGCAAGAGCCGAATCGCGACACGATCGCTGACGCTCTCAAGCGCAAGTCGCCCACGGAGGAAAACCCTCCGACAGATCCCGAGTTGACTCGCGAGGTCGAACTGGATAAGACGCACTTCAGCACCGGCTTGTCATCCATGGATAAGCCCGAGGCCAATGGGAAAATGGTTGAAGCCATATCGAAGGCGATCGGAATGCCCGTGCTGCTGGAGTCGTTCAGAGGATTTCTCCCTCTCGAGATATTCCTCAAGCCTGGGAAGCAGCCGCTCTACCAGATCCTCATCGGGATCGAGAAGGCCGGCGATACCTGGGACATGCAGGACAAGACGCTCAGGATTCGGCCCGAGGACTGGGCGCTTCAGCGGTCATACGAGATACAGGAGAGCTTCATCGCCTACTGCAAGGACCTGCTCGAAAAGCAGGGCGAGTGGACCCTGGATGATGCCGGGTACATCGCAGTCAGCCTCACGGATGATCAGATCCAGAATACGCTTGCGAGAGACCCCGACCTGAGCATGGTCGCCATAGGCCTCACAGGGGGATCTCTCATGGGGGGCAGCCGTGATGTCATAAGGACCTACGGCCTGCTAACCCCTCAGCAGAAGACCGCATTGAAGAGTGATGCCGGCCTGCCGTTTGCGGAGATCTCTGATCAGCAGTGGGAGTACCTCAATCCCGTCCTGGCCGATCGCCTGAACGGCGCTTACGCAACGGATGGGTATGTCCGCCTGAAACCGGAGAGCCCGGCCGAGAAGGAAAAGCAGTTCCAGCGGCCAACGTTCGAGTTCACGGTCCAAACTGCGAACGAGGAGAAGCCTCGCGTATTCACCGTCAGCATAAACCTGTTGGGAAAAGAGCAGCTCGCCGGTTTCAAGGCCGCGAGGAAAAAGGCATTGGAGGATGCCGAGAAGGCGAAGGCGGGGCAGTCTGAGCAGAAGCCGAGCGATCAACCCCCGACGCCAAGTACTCAGCCGCAGCCGGCACCGAAGTAGGTCATTTCGCCGCATCAAGGGTGATCTGCCCGAGCTTGTATCGACGCTGGCCGTCATCGTTGGCAAGCGGGAGCGCAATCACCGGCGTGCCGTCTCGTTTGCCGACGGAGACATAGACGTCATACGTGCCCGGAGGCGTCACCGGGCCGAATGCGCCGATCGTGAACTCGCTCTCATGATCCTTGACCGGCGATTGATCGGGCGGACCGACCTCCAGACTTCTCATGTCAAGGCTCTCATCCGACAGGACCGAGATCAAGCCGCCTTTGTCGTCCTTAAGGGTCAGCGCCATGAACCCGCCCGGGTAGCACGGCGCAACCCCGACATTCGCCCACTGCGACGTCACCCTGAACGGCTTGCCGATGGTGACGCTCATCGGCCAAGTGATCTCTCGAAGTTGAAGCCGATAGCCCATCCGCAGGTTGATCCGCCGAATGAGGTCCTTGTTCTCATCAAAAAGCACGCGGGGGTCCCAATGGATGGACATGTAGCTGGCGTGGTAGTCCTCGACCGCCTTCAGGAGCAATGAGCCATCGCCCCAAGCACCCCGATCCTTCGAGCCGCCATAGTGCTCATGTTCGAGGATCACCGGCCACTTCGGCCAGAAGTCCTGAGCAAGTTCGGCGTGATACCATGACCTCGGCGGCGGTTGGACCATGATGCTGTTGTCTCGAAGGCTCACGCCCTTCGAGATCGCGTAGTCGGTGAGCGGGAAGTGCCTGCCGGGCACATCATGACCGATCATGTCATCATTGATATTGAGGAGCGCATGGGGGAAATGCTTGACATAAAGGTCAATGTGCTGCCGAACGATCTTGTCGGCCATGTCTTCGGGCACCTGGCTTGTCATGTGAGTGTGCCCCTCGCCCCAAAGGCCGTAGCTCCCGATGTCAACGAACGCCACGTTCGGGTTGCCATCGTACCTCTTCGCCATCTCGCCAAGGAACTTGTCCAACTTCTCCAGAAAGATCGGATCGCCGAAGTCTGGATCCCACAGAGGTCCGTTCTCGACCGGCCCTTTGCCGAACTCGTAGAAGACACCCTTTGCGCCGGCGTTCTTGACCCACTCGGGCGTGGCGAACCGCATCCAGTTCTCGGAGCAAGTGATGCAGAGGCCAACCTTCTTTCCCTTCTCGATCCACCTCTGAGCGGGCGTATCCAGCATCGCCCAGTTGCACTTGCCTTCGTCAGGCTCGATCATCGCCCAGGGGACGCGCAGGTAGACGGTCGAGAGTCCGGGGAAGTAGTCCGCCGTGTCCCCGGGCGCGAGACGCGAGCCGTAGTTCGCGGGGACGTTCGAGTAATAGTGCATCGTCCACCCCATGTCGGGGTTGATCAACGCCTCGCCGGTGTCCGCAGGGTTTACGATTACCCGATCAGATTCTGGAAATGCCAGGGAAGCGAACAGTATCATGGTTAGTACCCATCCTAGTTTCATCGGTTACCTCTATTCCAGGCTTAGGCGGATGCATCGGAATTCCTGCATTTAGTGCTATAATAGACGTATGCCAGTGATCAAGGAAGTCCAGGCGAAGTCAATACTCGGCAAGTCGGGCATCACCGACTATTGCGTGAACTGCTACACCGGGTGCATCCACGGCTGCATCTATTGCTATGCCCGGTTCATGAAGCGATTCTCCGGCCACGAAGAGCCCTGGGGGACGTTCCTCGACATCAAGGTGAACGCCCCCGAGCTCCTCGCAAGGGAGGTGAGGCGCAGGAAGCCCGGTCACATCTTCTTCAGCTCTGTGTGCGATGCCTATCAGCCGATCGAGAAGCGGTATGAGCTGTCACGTCAGTGCCTGAAGATCCTCATTGACGCCGGCTTCGATCCCGGGATTCTCACGAAGAGCAAGCTGGTCACGCGCGACTTTGACATCATGGAGGGGCATGACAATTGCAGCGTCGCCTGCACCCTCACAACCATGGATGAGCAGCTCAGATTCCGAATCGAGCCGGGGGCTTCGCCGACCAGGGAGAGGATCTCGGCATTGGAGGCGGCTTGCTCGCGGGGAATCAAGGCTTCGGCATTCCTCGGGCCGTTCATGCCGGGGCTGTCGGATACCGAGGAGGCCCTCGATGCCCTCATCTCGGCGGTTGCGCCATTGCCGCTCACGCACTTTCATGCCGACAAGCTCAATCCTCGGCCGGGGGTCTGGAACTCGATCGTCCCGTTCCTCAAACGCTACCATCCCGAGTTGCTCGACTA
>DASRZD010000615.1:0-2312 GCA_035686805.1 Armatimonadota bacterium | reverse complement strand
TCCGATCGAATTTCAGAACATGGGGAACGGCTGGGGCAAGTACTCCACCAACGATCCCGAGCAAATCGAGTTTCTCGAACGCCGCATGATAGTCGCCAAGGATGTCTTCGATCAGGAGACCTACATCGACAAGACGACTCCACCGGAAGCGAAGCTGGCCGACGCCAAGCGGCAAATCACAACCCAGAACCAGCTCATCGCCGACTACCAGGCGCAATTGGAAGAGTTGCGCACCAAGGCCGGAGGTGCGTCATCGCGAAAGTAGACCTCTGCTTCTTCACCTACCGGTCGCTCTCGCTCAACTGTGTGATGGCCATGTTCCAGATGATCCATCACGCCGAGACCCAGGGGCATGACGTCAAGCTCTTCCTCTACGGAAACGCGCTGATTCACACGGCCCGGAATAAGGCGACCGGAGCGCTGCGGCCAGATGCCGACTTCGTTCTATTTATGGACGACGACATGCTGGCCCCGGACTATGCGCTCACCCGGCTCGTGGAGCACAATCTTCCCGCGGTGAGCGGATTATGCACCAACCGCAACCCGCCTGTCAGTCTGGTGGCGAAGGTGTGGGATGCCGTGAGCAAACAGTTTCGGAGGGTCACCAGGATCAACATGGAGAAGGTGGTGAGCGGCGAGTTTGCCGTTGGCGGGGCCTTCCTCCTTCTGAAACGTGGTGTTGTTGATCAGCTCATCGAATACCATCTGAGCGGTCAAGACTGGCTCGATCAGAACGTCGAAATGCTCAATATCCTCCACGTCCGGGCAACTCAGCGGGAAAACTACGTGAAACGCCTCTCGGAAGTCCGCCGTATGCGGTGGGAGGCCGACCGATACATGCTGCTGTGGGACTTTCCGGTGGGCATTGACGGCCTGATGCTCGGCGAGGACGTGTCCTTCTGCCAGAAGCTGCACCGTCTCAAGGTTCCCGTGGCGATCGACGGCGGTCTCCACATAGGCCACGTCGCGGAGTATCCCTTTGGCCTTTGGGATGTGCTTCGGCAAGAGCGGGAAGGTATCGAAGGCAGAGAGGAAGACGCAACGATCGGCGGACCGGTCACCATCTTGCCCTCGAACGTGAATGTCGCCAACGTGCAAGAGGTTCTGCAGGAATACGTGGAGGCGCGCGCATCATGACCACCACCGATGTTGAAAAACGAGCCAACCGGGAAGGCCTGGCCGACTCCAACTTCGAATTGCAGGAAACGCTACGACTCGATATCGTTCCGCAGTTTCTGGCCGATGTCGCGGAGGTCGTCGGCATTCCGCACTGGCGCCGGAAGACTCTCAGCCTCAGCTTCAACACGACCGACCGGAATTACGATCTACCCGCAAACTGGCATCGTTTTGTCGAACTGCGGCTTGGCCTGACAAGCGGCGGCATGGCCGCTGATCCGATGGTCTACATCGGCGAGCATCCGGACAAGATCCTGAGTTGTGAGGCGGCCACTGTGGCTGTCTGCCCATCGCAGTACTACGTGGTGCAGAGCACTACGGCCGGTCTTTGGGCTGTGCGCCTCTCCGCTCCATCCGATGCCGCCTACACCGCCCGGGGCGTCTACCTCTGGCGCATTCCCTTCGATGAAGCCGACACATCGGAGGACATCGACCTCAACGAATACATGCCGACGGACATCCAGTACGCCCTTGTTCACGGCCTTCGAATGCGGATTCTTGAGGACCGCGTGGGCATGGAAGACTCCCGGTACACCCGGGCCGAGAAAGCCTACAACAAGATGGTAGGCTCTCTCTACTTCCAGCCCGAAGCCGCGCCGGCCGGTAGCCGGGCAGTCTATGCGAGGTAAATCGACCTCATGGCGCAACTCAAGCAACCCCAACAGTTCGACGAATTCTACGGGGTGGTCACTTCCGGGCACCCTCTCCGTCGCCCGGTGACGGCGGCCAAAGTCTGCGAGAACTGGCGAGTCATGCCGGGGCAGTGGTTGCGCCTGCGATCCGGCCGTAAAGCCCGCATGTACAACGAGACGGGCAGCTTCCTTCAGTTCTTCGAAAACTACAAGCAGGGCGACAAGCTGGCTCAGTGGCACGACGGCACCGGCCCGACGTGGCAGGACTTCTCAGTCGCTCCGTGGTGGAGCTTTGATCCATTCTTTGATTACGGGATCACTACCAGTTTCGGGGGAACTTTCGCGGCGACGGAAGCCGCCCCAGTGGTCAAGATCCAGACGCGGGTTGCGTTCTACAACGGTTTCGGAGTCAGGGACTCGACCAAAAGCCGGCCGCCATTCACCACATCGACGCGATACTTCGGGATCGATGCCCACTGCCCATCTGCCAATCCGAGCGCTTCC
>DASRZD010000614.1:0-2706 GCA_035686805.1 Armatimonadota bacterium | reverse complement strand
CGAGTATAATGAAGCCGTTTTTCGTGCAATGTGCGAGCAGGGCCTTGACCCGCGGATATCCACCGACGAGCAGCGCGCCAAATTGAAGGCCTTTCTGATTAAGTACGGCGTATCGGAGGAAGACGCAGACAAGGAGATTGAGAGAGAGCTAGCCTGGGACTTCCGTGCGAAGGGCCGTGAATATCACACTGTCTATCCCAGCTTGCTGTCGTTCAGCTTCGGGACGGTTGACAAGGCAGGCAGATGACTGATCGCCTATCGCGGAGTCTGGCGTGCTTGCTTGCCCTGTGCATGCTCCTCCCCGGCTGTGGGAAGCGAAGTTCCTCCGGCCGGACGGAAATCGTCTACTTCACTCGCGCAACGCCCGATCAACTGGAAGTCTGGCGGCAGGCGACCAAGGAGTTCATGCGCCTGAACCCCGATGTCAAGGTGCGCTTCGAGAACCTCCCCTATGCCCAGTACTGGGACAATCTCCAGACGATGAATGACGCGGGCGACGCACCGGATATCATCTATATGGAATCCTCGCGATTCGCCAAGTTTGCTTCATCGGGCGCGATCGAGAACCTCCAGCCATACATCCAGCGGGATGGGGATGTTGACCTGCCGGACTTCTACCCTGCGGCGCTGGACTCCTATCGCTGGAAGGGCGACATCTACGGCCTCCCGAACGACATCGCGATCGGCGTCGTCTTCTGGAATAAGGACCTGTTTGACGAGGCGGGCGTCCCATACCCGCTTGCCCTCGATCCCTCGGGGAAGCCCGGCTGGACGTGGAATGACTACCTCAAGGCCTCGAAGATGCTGACCTTCGACTTCGATGAGGACGGGCGAATTGACCAGTACGGCACATTGACCGGCGATTGGCGGCATTTCGTCTGGCAGAATAGGGGAGAGGTCGTTGACAATCCGGCGAATCCCGCCAGGAGCACCATGAACACGCCCGCCGTTCGAGAGGCCCTTCAGTGGTTGGTGGATTTGCGGTTCAAGCACCACGTCACTCCGCAGCCGGGCGAGTTCGCCGATATGGGCGGGTACGAAATGTTCATGACCGGCAAGGTGGCGATGGTCTTCGGCGGCCATTGGGACGTGCCGACTTACTCGAAGATCACTCGCTTCCGCTGGGATGTTGCGCCACTGCCGAAGGGTAAAGTCAGGGCAAACAATGCCTACGGCTCATGTCTCAGCATCCCCTCGAAGAGCCGGCATAAGGAAGCAGCCTGGCGATACATCAAGTTCCTTGCCGGGGCCAAGGGGCAGGAGATCATGGTCGGGTCGGACTTCTCGACCCCGGCTCGGAGGTCAATCGCCCGGTCGAAGTACTTCCTCCAGCCACCACCCGACAGCGAGCAAGTCTTCGTCAACGAGATCCCTTTCGGACATCCCGTCCCTTTAACAACCAAGTACCTGGAGATGCAGCTCATCTATACCGAGGAAATGGACCTCATGTGGCTGGGCAAGCGCTCTGTCGGGGAGACGTGTCGGGTGATTGATCGTAGGATAGAGAAGGTCCTCCAAAGACAGTAACTACCCCCTCCACTACAGGGAGGGCGTAGGGGGAAGGCCTATCCCGCCCACCACTTGGGATCCACATTCGCAAAGAGGCAATCGCGCTCCTCGCAAATCTTGTAGGCGTTCCAGTCCGACTCCTCGATCTCCTGCCCTGCCGCGATTCTGCGGATGATATGCGCCAGCCGCTGGAAGCTCTTGTAGTGCTCTGTGAGCCGCTGTTCGCCGTATTCCTTCGAGGTCTGAGTGCTGATGCTGAACTGCCAGTCTGAGGATTGAAGCAGCAGAAGCTCGCGGGCGGCCTGCTTCAGGATTGGGAGGATCTCCTTCTTCTTGCCGAATTCCCGAACAAGCTCCTGCATCTCGATCTCGGCGTCATAGACGTAGGACCACGTCCACTCGGTATTCTCGTTCAACCAGATGTAGTGGAATCCGCCCTCGCCCCAAGAACCCTCCGGCAGCGCGATGGTTGCCCTTGTCGGGTTCTCTTCGAGGTACTGGGAACAAGTTGTGAGCTCGATCTCGGGATCCTCATGCATGGCCTTCAGGACCTTGTAAAGCCATCGGACGCCCTCGAACCACCAATGGCCATAAAGCTCGGTGTCATATGGCGCGCAGATGACACCCGGCGTACCCGACTGCAACTGCTGTTGAAGCACTTGTTTCGCGGTCCATACGAAATGCTGAGCATGACCGCCGGTTTCATCCTCAGCCCGCTGAGGATCGTAGATGAGCTTGTCCCCGAGATCGGCATCCGGGCCGGTGACCCGCCAATAACGAAGTCCCCCCAGCGAGAACTTTTTGTGGAATTCCAGATACCACTCGCAGCCTGGATATCCCTGCCACCGACTCCATACCTGCGAACCGGTGACATGATCTCGGAAGAACACGTGAACCGGCGAGTCCGAGGCCGATTGGACGGCATACGGCATGTAAGGCGTCTTCTCGGCGGTTGGGGTCGGAGTCTCCTCGACAAACTGCTTCCAAAGTTGCTGAAGAGCGCCGAATCGGTCAATATACACCCCGCGAGTCTCCCCGCCATGAAGCAAGTGAGACTCTGCGATGAAGTACTTCAGGCCGTTCTCGCTGAGGAACTCCTCCACTCCCTTACGATCATAAGGCTCGATCTTGTGGAGCTTCGGCTGGAGCGGAGGCGACCATTTGTAAGCCGGGCGATATGCACATTCCGGAAGCCAG
>DASRZD010000613.1:0-5241 GCA_035686805.1 Armatimonadota bacterium | reverse complement strand
TGCATGATCAGTATTCGGTCGCTCATGCCGAGGATTTCGGGAAGCTCGGAAGAGATCATGATGATGGCCGCCCCAGTCGCCGCCAGCTTGTTCATCAACTGGTAAATCTCGACCTTCGAGCCCACGTCAATCCCGCGGGTCGGCTCGTCGAAGATGAGCACCTTCGACTTTGTGAAGAGCCACTTCGCCAGGACGACCTTCTGCTGATTCCCGCCGCTGAGGTTCTGAACCTCCTGCTCGGGCGAGGGGGTCTTGATCATCAGGTCTTCGATGTACTGCACCGCGACCTTCTTCTCGTCCCGGCGGTTGACGAACCCCAGGCGAGTGAGTGCATCCAGGTTCGCAAGGCTGATGTTCTCGCGGACGACCATGCCCAGGATGAGTCCCAGGGCTTTGCGGTCCTCGGTCACGAGGCCGATCCCTAGGCGGATGGCGTCCCTCGGCGAGCGGATGTCCACCCGAGTGCCGTTCAATGAGATCTCGCCCTCATCAATCGGGTCAGCGCCGAAGATCGCCCTCGCAAGCTCGGTTCGGCCTGCGCCGACCAATCCCGCGAGCCCGAGGACCTCCCCCTGGCGAACGGTGAAGTTGATGTCCTCGATGACCCCTTTTCGGGTGAGGTTCTTGACCGTTAGGGCGGGAGCGCCGATCTCCGAGAACTGCTTCGGAATCTTCTCCTTAAGCTCGCGGCCGACCATCATGCGGATGATGCCGTCGCGGTCGGTCTCGGAGACCTCATTGACGCCGACGAGATGGCCGTCACGAAGTACCGTCACGCGGTCGGCGATCTCGAAGATCTCCTCCAGGCGGTGGGAGATGTAGATTACGCTCACGCCCTTTTCCTTCAGCGAGAGGATGAGCTCAAAGAGGGCTTTCAATTCATGCTCGGTCAGGGTGGCGGAAGGCTCGTCCATGGCGATGATGGTCGCGTTCCGGGAGGTCGCCTTGCCGATCTCGACCATCTGCTGCTGAGCGATGGAAAGGCGATTCACCGGGCTGCGGACGTTCAGCTTCACGCCAAGCTGGTCAATCACCTTCTCGGCCTCGGAGTACATGGTCCGGAAGTCAATGAACCCCGGCACTCTACCCTTCGGCTCGCGGCCGAGGAAGATGTTCTCGGCGGCGTTCAGGTAGGGCACGAGGTTGAATTCCTGGTAGATGATGCTGATCCCCAGGTCCATTGCCTTTTGGGGAGTCGTGATGTGGACGGGCGAGCCGTTGATGAGGATCTCGCCGCTGTCCATGGACTGTGCGCCCGCGAGGATCTTCATGAGCGTGGACTTGCCTGCGCCGTTCTCGCCGACGAGGGCATGGACCTCGCCCTTCGCGACCTCGAAGCTGACGTTGTCCAGGGCCCGAACCCCTGGGTAGGTCTTGGTGATGCCCTTCATCTGAAGGGCAAGCTCATTTGCGATTTCGGATTGCGGATTTCGGATTGCCAACCGACTAGTTCTCCTTCGGAGCAGGTTTCGATGACGTCTTATCGAAGATGCCGACCTTGATTGGGACTCTCTTCGGAACCTGCTCGCCGGCGAGGTACTTGGCAACCATTAGGATGGTTGTGGAGCCGATCTCTCTCGGGTACTGGACGGCGTCGGCCTTGAGCGGGCTGCCCTTCAGGATCTCGGTCTGGGCCTCGGGATCGGCGTCATAGCCGACCATGATGATGTCATCCCTCTTCGCCTGCCTCAGCGCCGAAAGTGCCCCCAGTGCAGTGCTGTCGTTGATGGCAAAGACGCCGGTGATCTCAGGGTGCGACTGAAGCATCGTCTCCATGACATTCATGCTTGTCACGCGCTCGCCGTCACCAGGAGGCCGAGCGATAATCTTGATGCCCGGGTACCGGGAGATCGCTTCCACAAAGCCCTTGGTCCGGTCGCGGACGCTCATGACCTTCGGGTGGTCAATGATGATGATCTTGCCCTTGCCGTTCAGCAGCTTGGCCATGTACTGCCCGGCAATACGCCCGCCCATGACGTTGTCGGATGCAATGTGGCATACGACCTCCCCATCGTTCGCCGCGATATCGGCCGTGAAGACGGGGATACCCGCCCTGTTCGCCTCCTTGATCGCGCCGCCGATGGTGTCCGAATCAACCGGGCAGACGACCAGGGCATCCATCCGCTGGGTGATGAAGTTCTCGATCTGCGCCTGCTGGTCCTTCATGTCGAACTCGGCGGACTGGACGTTCAGCATGATGTCATGCTTGGCGGCGGACTCCCTCATCGCGGATTCGAGCTCCTGGTAGAATGGGTGGCTCTTGGTCAGGAGTGTCACGCCCACGCGGTAAGCCTTCTTGCCGGTTGCGCTGGGCTGCTTCCTGGCGCACGAAGTCAGGCACAGCGCCAAGACTATAAGCATAGCGACGGCAACGTATCTAGTCTTCAAGTAATGGCCCTCCCGGGTAGTGTTCGCCAATATCACGCCTATTACCTCTTGTGTGGGGGTATGGGAGTATGGGAGTTTGGGAGTGATAAGACCCCCACACCCCCAGACTCCCACACACCCATACGTGGAGTTACTTCGGCTGTTCCTGCGCGGCCGGCGGATTCGCTACGGGCGGGGCAGTCGGCGCCGGTTCAGGAGCGGGAGCCGGTTCAGGAGGATTCTCAGCGGCGGGCGCTGGAGTCACATTGGGCTCAGTGGGCTGCGGCGCAGTAGGATTCTCAGTGCCGGGGGCAGCGGTTGATCCCGGGACGGGAGCCGGCGGCGACTGAAGCCTGGCGAGCGCTTCACTCACGATTGTATTGTCAGGCTGAATAGCCTGGAGCCTCTTGTAGATCTCGATCGCCTTGTCCTTTACGCCCTTTTTCTCATAGACTCCGGCCAGCCGGAACGCCACATAGGGGTTATCCTTGCCTTTCAGCATTGCCTCATACTGAGCCATGGCATCATCCAGACGGTTGGCATTCTCGAACTGCTGAGCGAGACCCGCCTGCAGCGCCTCGTCGTTAGGGGTCTTCTCCAGTTCCGCGCGATAGACGTCAATGGCCTCGTCGAACTTGCCGGCATTCTCGCAGGCGCTGATCAACGCCTGCCTGGCGGTAGCGTTGCCGGGGAGCTTCTTCCAATGGTCTTCAAAGAAAGGAAGCACATCGGCAGGTTTGTTTCGCTCGAACGCCCAATTGATCAGCGCGACCACCGGTGCACCGGAATCAGGGTTCTTCTCTATCAGCTCCTGGTAGTACGCCTTGAGTTCATCGGGTTTCTGCATGGTGTCATAGACCTTCCCCAGCCCTTGATAAGCTCCTCCGACCCCGAGGTTCAAGGCCAGGGCCTCTTTGTACTTTGCCGCCGCTTCCTCAGGCTTGTTCTCCTTGGCCCTCAGGTCGCCGATCGCGCTGATAGCCTGCGCATCATTGGGATCCTTTTTCAACATAGTCTGATATACCGCCTCAGCGTCATCATATCGCTCCAAACGGCTAAGGAGATCGGCCAAAAGAACGTTCAGGCTGCGATTGTAAGGGCCGCTGCTGATACTATTCCTATAGAAGATAACGGCGTTATTCGGCCGCCCGATGCTCTCGAGGAGTCGGCCCACCTCGCCCATTGCCCGCAACTCGGTCGGGCGGAGCTTGAGCAGTTCCTTGTATGTGGCCAATGCCTCCTCGGGCTTATTCATGGCCTCCTGATCCCTGGCAATCCCCTGAAATGCGGGCGAATTGTCGGGGTCAACGGCCTTCAGCGCTTCATACTCCTTCATCGCAAGATCATATTTCTTCTGGTCTTCATACAACTGGGCAATCGAGAGGTAGGGGACCTGATCCTTCTTGTCCAGCGTCTTGGCCTTGTCAAAGTTGGCGATGGCTTCGTCGGGTTTGCTCTGGTGTTGATAGACCTTACCCAGGGTAATGTAGGATATGGCACTCGCCGGCATGATCTCGACCATCTTCTTTGCTTGTGCCAGCGCCTCGTCATCCTTGCCCTGCATTTCGAGCATGCGAACGATGTTATAGTAAGCACCCGATGACTTGGGCTCAACCTGAAGGTACTTGGTGTAGACTTCGACGGCCTTCGCAAGATTACCGTTTCGCTCGTGTACTCCAGCGATAAGATCCGTAGCGCCTTCATCCTTGGGGTCAATCTCCAGAATCTTCTGATATTGAGCCATCGCCTCGTTTATGCGGCCTTGCTGCTCATAGATGAATCCCAGACCCATATAGCCGTCCTTGCTCTTGGGCTTGAGAGCCAGGAATTTCTTGAACCACTGCTCTGACTCCGCATACTTCTTCCGATACGAAAGGCAGACCGCCACATCATGGATCGCCATGTCATCCTTGGGATTGACCTCGACAAGTTTCCTCAGCCGCTTCTCGGCCTCATCGTATTTCTGCAGCGCGAAGCATGCGCGAGAAGCATTATTGTAGGCGGCCGTATTCTTGGGATTCAGAGCGATCACCTTGTCAAAGGTGGCAAGCGCGTCCTGATTCGAGCCGACCTGAAGATAGGCAGCGCCCAGAGCCGTGAGATACTCCTCATTCTTCGGGTTCATGGTGACGGCCTTGCTCAGGTTCACTATGCCGGCCTTCGCATCGCCACTTTGCGCCTGGCATGCTCCAAGGGCATAGAAGAAATGAGGATTCTTAGGATCAAGCTGCGTCATGACCTGGAAGCAGGCAGCCCCCTCCTTGAACTTCCCCTGGCTTGCCAGAACTGAGCCGAGGTTGAACTGAGCTTCTTGATTCTTCGGGTCATACTGGATGACCGCCCGGAACTCCTTTTCGGCCTCGGGGAGCTTGCGGTCCACGGTATACATGACGCCAAGAGTGAGATGAGCTTCCGTCAGCTTCGGATCGAGGGTCAGCGCTTTCTTTATGGAAGCTATGCCCTGGGTCTTGCGATTTGTTTGCAGGTAGATCTGGCCAAGAAGCATATGGAGCTTCGCATCCTTGGGAGTCAGGTTGATAGCCTTGCCCAGATAAGTCTCGGCGGACTTGACGTCCTTCGAATAGAGCGAGAGCTTCGCCAGGTTGATGTAGGCGCCCACACTCTTTGGATCCAGCTCTACTACTTTCTTGAACTCAATGGCAGCTTGCTTAGCATTGCCGGCCTGCATGGCGGCCACGCCTGCGTCGAAGTGCTTGGCGGGAGTATCAGCCTGGGCCATCAGGATCGAGGGAAGCAAAACCAGCACGGCCACGATAATCAGTTTGTGAAGACGAGTGAGATACATGCAATTTGTCTCCTTAACGGCAGTAGGTGAATTTTAGGCTCTAAGCCGACAAAAGTCAAGGCGGAGCC
>DASRZD010000612.1:0-4512 GCA_035686805.1 Armatimonadota bacterium | reverse complement strand
ACGTCCATCGTGGAGCGTCCCGGGCCGTAAACGCATGACTATCAACAAAACGAGTAGCCTAACCACTACCGTCTGACCTAATATCCCATCACCCCATCCACTACTCCGTTACTCCATCACTCCGATACTCCACAATCGCATAATCCTCCCCTTGACAAATCTTTCCGCTCGGCGTAGTATGAAAACGGTTACATTGACATTCGATTGCCTTCGGGGCGAGGTGATCTCAGTTGCAGCCGACCATCAAAGATGTTGCGCGACAGGCGGGAGTCTCTACCGCCACGGTTTCGCGCGTCCTCAACGAGGCCATCGGCGTCTCGGAGCACACCAGGCTGAGGGTCGATCAGGCCATATCCGATCTTGGATATCGGTACAACGCCCTCGCCAGCAGCCTTAAGAAGCAGCAAAGCAGCTTAATCGGGCATATCGTGCCGAGCATCGCCGGGCCGGTCGCGCCCGTACTCGCCCGCGCAGTCGAAGAAGAAGCCCAGAAATCCGGCTACAACGTCATCCTGTGCAACTCCTCCGAGAACGTCGAGAAGGAAAAGGCAAACGTCAACGTCCTGCTCGAGCGGCGTGTGGAGGGAATAGTTTTCACCGCACCGATGATGCCCGAGCACGTAAAGGCCATCAAGGCGAGGAACGTGCCGGTCGTGATCATTGAGCGCAGGTGGGAACTCGCAGGCTTTCCGTTTGTGGAGCCGGACAACTTCAAGGCCGCCTATGACGCGGTAAAGTACCTCCTCAAGCTGGGGCATAAGCGTATTGCGATGATAGTCGGTCCGCCGAGCGCGATTATTTCCAAGCTGAGAATGGACGGCTATGAGCGGGCGCTGATGGACGTCGGCCTGGGCCTGGACGGCAATCTCACCTCCGAGGGGAACTACACCAGAGTGTCCGGCTATGAGGCCATGCAGAAGTTCCTGGGGCTCGAAAAGCGGCCGACCGCCGTCTTTGCCGCGAATGATGCGATGGCTATTGGCGCGATGCAGGCGGCATTCGATGCGGGGCTGAAGGCGCCCGAGGACATTTCGTTCGTCGGTTTTGACGACACCTATGCGGAGTTGACGATCCCTCAGCTCACCACGGTTCATCAGCCTCTGCACGAAATCGGCACGCTGGCGACCAAGATCATCATGGCGCAGATGAATGAGTCAGGCGATCAGTATCCGCTGGAGAACGTGCTCACTTGCTACCTAAAAGAGCGGAGCTCTTGTGCGAAGGTTTGATCCATATCCCTTCAATTTGCGATCTGAAATCTCCAATTTGAAATCATGCTGACTTCCACCTTCATCCATGTCCAGGGCGTCGGGTATACTACCGAGCGCCGGATTTGGGAGATGGGCGCGCAGACCTGGGAGCAATTTCTGGAGATGCACCCCTCGCTCCCCCTCACCGATGCCAAGAAGGCGCTCATCATCCCGAGGGTCGAGGAGTCCATCGCAAGCCTCTCCGCACGCGATCATGCCTTCTTTGCCCAAACAATCCCATCGAAAGAGCATTGGCGGGCGGTGAGCGAGTTCGGCGGCGAGCTGGCTTACCTGGACATCGAGACGACCGGCTGCTACCGGCACGATGAGATCACGGTCATCGGCCTCTATGACGGCATCGAGATGCGGACGTTCATCCGGGGCAAAAACCTGGACGAGTTCCCTGACGCCGTCTCGAACTACAAGATGCTCGCAACGTTCTTCGGCAGCGGCTTCGATATCCCGTTCATTCGGCGGATGTTTCCAAACCTGAAGCTCGATCAGCTCCACGTGGACCTCTGCCACCTCCTGAGGAGACTCGGTCTCACCGGCGGATTGAAGAGCATCGAAGGCAAGCTGGGGATCGTGCGGCGACCCGAGTGCGAGGGACTCGACGGATGGGATGCGGTCCGGCTGTGGCGAGAGTATCGCCGGGGAAGCGACGAGGCCCTGAAGCTCCTGCTGCTCTACAATGAAGAAGATGTCATCAACATGAAAGGCCTGCTCGAGTACGGATACGATCGACTCCTACGAGAGACGCGGGGACGCGGTGAATCACTCATCACACCTTTTATGGTATAATGCAGACGCATTACTCTGTTGGAGGAAGTTTATGACCGAACTGGAATACCAGGGCGAAGAGCCCGAACAGGGGAAAGACACATATACTTCGACTGCCTATAGCAACGACATTACGTGCGGCATCTGCGGAGCCCCTGTGCGGAACGTTCCAGTTATGTACGAACGTATGAATATTGACTGGCGATGCGCGAAGTGTTTGCGCAGAGACAAGCCGGTCTTGGAAGACCGCGCGTAGCGCTCAAGTGGAACTGCCCCAGCGGGACAAGCGTCTTTAATGTGGTAGGCCTAACTGACGTATGAAGCATAACACCTCTCATATTGACGCCTCGGCCCAAATACCGTATACTTCTGCTGTACCATCTCGAAGGAGGATGACGATGGCCAGACGGCCGATCGCATATCTTATAGCCATATTCCTTTTCATGCTCTCCAGCCCGTTGATCTACGGGGAGCCGCCTCCCGATATGCCGACGCCGCCGAACATGGAGCTGCCTCCCATGCCTCCGGGCGTGCCGCCACCGGCCACCTCACCCAGGTCGCCAAGACCGAATCCGAATCAGCCCAATCAGCCCAACCAGCCACCCAAGACGCAGATTGTTGACCGGCCGGATCTCGCCACCCCACTGGGCGCGGATACCGGTCCTGTGCAAACTGAGGACACGGGCATGGAGCACGTCGGCGGGCGTGACTGGCCGATGTTCAGAGGCGACACGGCGCACACGGGATATACCGAAGAGCAGCTTGCTTTTCCCCTGAAACTGGCCTGGAAGTTCCCGACCGAGATAGTCCCGAACAACCCATCTTCGCCCGCGGAGTCTGGGGGCGTAGTGTACATGTGTGCGGGAAGGCGGCTGTATGCCATCAATTCCGAAACCGGCTCGCTCAAATGGCGTTTTCCCGAGGAGGAAACCCTCAGCGCAGTCGTGAAGTCTTCGCCGCTCGTTGGGCCCGATCTCGTCTATTTCGGCGGTGGTGACGGCAAGCTGTATGCCGTGACAAAAGATACCGGAACGCTTGCCTGGAATTTCACCACCAAGGGCATCATGAACTCATCTCCCGTCCTCATGGACGACGTTGTGTACGTAGGTTCGAGTGACGATCACCTGTACGCCCTGGATGCGAAGACCGGTCAACCCAAGTGGCCGGGCGGATTTCGGGTGAGAGACGACGTCTCCACCTCGCCGGCCGTCGTGGGGGGACTGGTGTATTTCCTGTCCAGCGACATGCTTCTCTATGCTGCCAATACAAGCGGCGGCAAGGCTCCAAAATGGGCGGTTCGCATAGGGAGCTGGTCCAAAAGCGCCACCCCGGTCGTCTCCGAGAGTACTGTCTATCTGGCCGCCGGCAACACGATGCAGGCATATCAGGCGAAAAGCGGCAGGCTGAAATGGGGGATAAAGTTCCAGACCGATATCACCACTATCCCCGCGGCCGATCCTACGGGCGTGTACTTCGCCTGCAAGAATGGGAAGTTCTACGCGCTGAATCTCGCCGGCAAAGTGAAATGGGAAAAGCCTGCCGAACTCGGCGCATCAGCCTATGGATCGCCGATCGTTGCGGGAAACGATGTGATCGTCGGCACGAACAAGGGCTTCCTCTATGTCTTCGACAAAGATAACGGCGACCTGGTGTGGAAATATGTTGTTCAGCCGGAAGCATTCGATTACGGCAGACTGAAGTATGTGAATATTACCTCTACGCCGATGGTATCGAACGGCACTCTCTATGTCGTGGCCGATGACGGCACTCTTCATGCATTCCGGGCTGATGCGCCCGACAGCACCGCTCCAGTAGTTTCGACGGTTGTTCCTCCGCGTGACTACATCATGCCGGGTGCGCCGCCGGTGCAGATTGCAGCCGTCATTGGCGACCTGGGCAGCGGCATCAATGAAGACAGCATCTCCCTGACGTTGGACGGTCAGCTTGTGGAGCATAAGCTCATCCTAGAGCGTGGGATAGTCTGGTTTAAGACCGAGATAACTCAGCCCGTCCAGCCGCTGAGGGACGGCCTTCACGAGGTTAAGCTGAGCCTCTCTGACTGGGTGGGGAACAAGACCGACATGAGCTGGTGCTTCACGGTGGACAATCGGATGCAGAAGCTGAAGACGACAACCAGCACTACCGGCCAGTCCAATGCTGAAGGCCCCCCTCCTGGACCCTAACGAAGAGTCCAGTAAGTGTTCGCCGCGAGTGGTTCAATGACGGCCGCTCACCTCACATCAGCGAGTGTCTCTTATAGAACCAGGCCTTCACGAGTTGGACCAGCCCCAGGTACGTCACCGTAAGCGCGGCGATGGCGAACAGAAGTAACGCCGGCGGGGGGACAAACCCCAGTATCCTCCCCAGATAGCTATAGGTCAGCAGCACGGCGGCGAGCACAACGGCGACCATGGTCAGCGCCAGCGGACGACTCGGCCGGCTCGCAAGCGGGTTTCCCGGAGTTCGGATGACGAAGATCACC
>DASRZD010000611.1:0-8976 GCA_035686805.1 Armatimonadota bacterium | reverse complement strand
CAGCCAAGCCACCCCTCGAATTCCAGGCCATTTGCGGATTGACATGCCCATCCCCGAATGTTATACTTTGGCGGCACGAGACTAACGAGTAACGAGTAATGCGTAAGGGGGAAACGGGTAATGAGTAATCCGTAACAGAAGTCTGGTTACGTATTACTCATTACTCATTACCTTTCCTATGGATTATGACAAGATCAAACGACTGATTACCCTCGTCGAGCAGAACAAGCTCACTGAGCTGGCGGTCGAGGAAGAGGGCCTCAGCGTCACCATCAAGGCTGAAGCCCTGGAGAAGCACATCGCACCAGTTGCCACGGCTCAGCCCGGCCTCCATGGCGAGTTCGAGGAGGTTTTTGTCGAGGAGATCTTCGAAGCCCCCGATGAGGAGATTGCGGCCGAGAACCTGGTGGAGATTCGGTCGCTCATGATCGGCGTCTTCTACCGATGTCCCTCGCCCGATTCGCCGTCGTATATCGAGGTCGGCGACGAGATCGAGGTCGGGCAGACGATCGGCCTCATCGAGGCGATGAAAGTTTTTAGTGAAGTGCCGTCGGAGGTCGCGGGGAAGGTTATCGCCGTCCCGGCCGAGAGCGGCAAGCTCGTCCAGCAAGGCGACGTCCTCGTCGTCGTGGAGACGACGAGCTAATGCGTAAGGAGTAATCCGTAAAGATAGGCCCCTTACGCATTACGGATTACGGATTTTCCTATGAACCAGATTAACGTTGGTATCGTCGGCTTCGGCACCGTCGGGACGGGAGTCCTGAGGATTCTGACCGGGAATAGGTCCGAGATCGAGCGGAAGATCGGTTCGGCCATCGAGGTCACACGGATCGCGGACCTGGATATCATCCGCCCGAGGCGAGTCAGGTTTGACCGGAATATCCTCACGACCGACGTCTCCCAGGTTCTCGACGACCCCGCCATTGACATCGTCGTCGAGACCATCGGCGGGGTCCACCCGGCCAAGGAGTTCATCCTCCGCGCGCTGGCGAACGGCAAGCACGTCGTTTCCGCGAACAAGGAGCTGATCGCCAAGGAGGGCTCGGAGCTCCTCCGGACGGCGGACAAGAAGGGCCTCGACTTCTATTTCGAGGGGAGCGTCGGCGGCGGCATTCCCATCATCCGCCCGCTGAAAGAGTCGCTCGCTGCAAATAAGATCACCGAGGTCATGGGCATCGTCAACGGGACGACGAACTACATCCTGACCAAGATGGCGCTCGAAGGCCGCGACTTCGCCAAGGTGCTTGCGGAGGCTCAGAAGGCCGGCTATGCCGAGCCCGACCCAACCAGCGACATCGAGGGGTATGACGCGAAGTACAAGATCGCGATTCTGGCGTCCATCGCCTTTACCAGCCGGGTGAATGTGGACGATATATACTGCGAGGGCATAACGAAAATCGGCCCGAGGGATATTAAGAATGCCGATGAGCTGGGCTACACGATCAAGCTGCTGGCGATTGCGAAGCGAAACGGCGACAAGATGCAGATCAGGGTCCACCCGACCTTGATTCCCTCGACCCATCCGCTCGCGTCGGTGAACGACGTGTATAACGCCATCTACGTCCGCGGCGACTTCGTCCAGGACGTGATGTTCTATGGTCGGGGCGCTGGGTCGCTCCCGACCGGCAGCGCGCTCGCGGGCGATATTATGGAGATCGCCCGTAATATGAAGTTCAAGGCGAACGGCCGCCTCCCATGCACTTGCTTCGATCAGCGGGCGGTCGAGAGCATGGACGAGGTGGTGACCAAATACTACATTCGGATGCTGGTTGCCGATCGTCCTGGCGTCCTGGCGAAGATCGCCGGAGTCTTCGGCAAGAACGGCGTGAGCATCGCCTCGGTCGTTCAAAAGGACCAGCATGGCGGCAACGCGGAGATCGTCATGGTGACCCACCAGGTCGCCGAGAAGAACTTCCGCCGGGCCATTGGATCTATATCGAACCTTAATATCGTTGCTGAGATAAGCAACTGGATCAGGGTAGAAGAATAAGATGTGTGTGGGTGTGGGCGTATGGGGGTATGGGGGTTTTTCACTCCCAGACTCCCAGACTCCCATACTCCCATACCTTGGTCGTCTAAGGAGTAAGTCATGGTAGTTTCGGAAAGCAAAATGTCGTCCCCCGCACGGATCGGGGTAATTGAGCGCTATCGGGAGTACCTGCCGGTCACTGACCGGACGCCGGTGATCACCCTCCTGGAGGGGAGCACTCCGCTCATTCGGGCGGATCGCCTCGCGGCGAAGATCGCCCCGAACCTGATGATCTACCTCAAGTACGAGGGCCTCAATCCCACCGGCTCGTTCAAGGACCGCGGGATGACCATGGCCATCTCGAAGGCCGTCGAGGAAGGCTCGAAGGCGGTCATGTGCGCCTCGACCGGCAACACGTCCGCTTCGGCGGCGGCTTATGCGGCCAAGGCGGGGATAAGCTGCATGGTCCTCATCCCGAAGGGGAATATCGCGCTCGGCAAGCTCTCCCAGGCCATGATCCACGGCGCGAAGGTCATTCAGATCGAGGGCAACTTCGATCAGGCGCTGAACCTGGCCCGCGAGATCACGGACAAGTACCCGATCACGCTGGTGAACTCCCTGAATCCATATCGGATCGAGGGGCAGAAGTCGGGGGCGTTCGAGATTTGCGATGTCCTTGGCGGCCCGCCCGACTTCCATGCGATCCCGGTCGGGAACGCCGGAAACATCACGGCTTACTGGAAGGGCTACAAGGAGTATTTCGCCAACCACAAGATCAAGCGCCTGCCGAAGATGATCGGCTTCCAGGCGGCGGGTTCTGCGCCGATCGTGTTGGGGCATCCGGTCGAGAAGCCCGAGACGATCGCGACCGCCATCCGAATCGGCAATCCCGCGAGCTGGAAGCAGGCGGTTGCGGCGCGAGACGAGTCCGGCGGCTTGATTGACGCCGTCACCGACGAGGAGATCCTCGAAGCCTATAAGCTACTAGCGAACACGGAAGGCATATTCTGCGAGCCGGCGTCGGCGGCATCGGTGGCAGGCGTGCGGAAGAAGGCGGCCCAGGGGTACTTCAAGGACCCGGCGACCGTCGTGTGCATCCTCACCGGCCACGGGCTGAAAGACCCGGACTGCGCAATCAGGAACGCCACCCAGCCCGAGGTCGTCGAGGCAAAGATGGATGCACTGCTGAAGGTTTTGGGGTACTAGTTCCGGGTCACGAATCACGAATCACGGATCACGCATCGGAGTGTTAGCATGGTAATCACAAGTACCGATATTGTCGGCTTAAAGAAATTCCGAACAGGCAAGGTCCGCGATGTCTACGATCTCGGCGAGGAACTGCTAATCGTCGCGACCGACCGGCTCTCGGCGTTCGACGTCGTCATGCCGACCGGCATCCCGGACAAGGGCCGCGTGCTCACCCAGATCTCACTGTTCTGGTTCGGCCTGACCAAGGATGTCGTCGAAAACCATCTGATCACGGCAGACACCGGCGAGATCATCAAGAAGCTGGCTTCTTTGGGAGTGCCCGATGTAGAGAGCCTTCGAGCAACCCTCGACGGCCGCTCGATGATCGTCAAGAAAACCGAGCCCTTCCCCGTGGAGTGCGTCGTGCGCGGGTATCTCTCCGGCTCGGCGTGGAAGGAATATAAGGCGCAGGCGACATCGAACGGCAAGGTCAATCTCTACGGGATCGAGCTTCCATCGAACCTGGTCGAGTCTGACAAGCTGCCCGAGCCGATCTTCACTCCCGCGACCAAGGCCGAATCCGGCCATGACATAAATATCACCCAGGCTCAGGCCGCCGACATGATCGGCAAGGATGCGGCGGATACCCTTCATGACAAGACCCTGGGGATCTACCGGAGGGCGTCTCAGTATGCGTCCTCAAGGGGCATCATAATCGCCGACACGAAGTTCGAGTTCGGGCGAATGGCCGATAAGATCATCGTCATTGACGAGGTCTTGACCCCCGACTCATCGAGGTTCTGGGACGTGGCAACCTACAAACCAGGTGGGGCTCAGCCGAGCTTCGACAAGCAGTATGTCCGCGATTGGCTGGACAGCATCAAGTTCAACAGAGAGTATCCAGGCCCCGAGCTTCCCGAAGAGGTTGTACGCAATACAAGCGGGAAGTACCGCGAGGCATACCGGAGGATCGTCGGAAAAGATCTGTGACATCGGTCCGACATGTCTGACTTGTCCGACTGGTCTGACTGTGAAAGAGCTAAGCTAATGGCAAAGTCATCATCTGTAAAATACGTTCTCCTCGTCCCAGACGGTATGGCCGATCGGCCGCTGAATGAACTCGGCGGCAAGACGCCCATGCAGGTCGCGAAGAAGCCCAATATGGACTTTCTCGCGGCCAATGGCCGGGTAGGCATGGTCCAAACCATCCCTGAGGGCATGGACCCCGGCAGCGATGTCGCCGCCATGTCGCTCCTCGGCTACGATCCTCGCAAGTACTATACCGGTCGAGGGCCCATCGAGGCCGTCAGCATGGAGATCCCCCTCGAAAAGAAGGACGTCGCCTTCCGATGCAATCTGGTAACCTCCGACGGCAACACCATGATAGACTACAGTGGCGGCCATGTCTCGACCGAGCAGGCGCGCGAGCTGATGGCGTTCGTCGAGGAGAAACTGGGCACGCAAAAGATATCGTTCTATCCCGGCGTGAGCTACCGGCATATCATGGTCTGGCGCGACGGCTCGCCCGACGTGAAGACCCATCCGCCGCACAATATCATCGGCCAGCCGATCAAGGACTACTTGCCCCAGGGCGATGGCGATTCCACGCTCAGGCAGCTTATCTTCGACTCCCTGGAGATCCTTGACAGCCATCCCATCAACCAGTGGCGGCGGGACAATGGTAAACTCGCCGCAAACATGATATGGCCGTGGGGGCAGGGAAGATCGCTGGATCTGCCCAGCTTCTCGATGAAGACGGGCCTCACCGGCGCAGTAGTTGCAGCCGTAGATCTGGTCAAGGGTCTTGGACGAGCGGCAGGCCTCAAGGCTGTGAACGTTCCGGGTGCGACCGGCTATCTCGATACCAACTTCGAAGGCAAGGCCCAATATGCCCTCGATGCCCTCAAGGAGCGCGACTTCGTCTTCCTTCACGTAGAAGCCCCCGACGAGGCAGGGCATAATGGCGATATTGATGCCAAGGTCCAAGCGATCGAGAACGTGGATAAGCGAACTCTCGGCCCGCTGCTCGAGGGCATGAAGGAGTTCGAGCGCTTCAGGATCCTGGTTTCGCCCGACCATGTCACCCCTATCTCGATCAGAACCCACGCTGAAGACCCGGTGCCCTTTGCCGTCTTCTCCTCTTTCGAGCCGAATGAAACGAATCTGCCGTTTGACGAGAGGGCGATACCGGATACAAAGCTCAGGGTGGAAGAAGGCTTCCGGCTCATCGAGCTATTGCTCGCCATATAGGCTACCCGTTTCTTTATGAAAAGCAATCTTCTAGAGAATATTCTCTCCACAATCCGCCGGTTCGAGATGATCTCGGGCGGCGATAAGGTGCTCGTCGCCGTGTCCGGCGGGCCGGATTCGGTGGCGCTTCTGTACGCCCTCTGGTCGCTTCGCGACGAGCTTGGCATCACCCTCCATGCCGCGCATTTGAACCATTCCTTCCGCGGCAAGGAATCAGATCAGGATGCCGAATATGTCGCTCAGTTGGCTGGCAACCTTGGCGTCCCATGCACCGTCGAAAAGATAGACGTTCCTGAAATTCAGCGTACCCTCCGCCTCTCGCCCGAAGAAGCCGCCCGCCTGGTCAGATACGAATTCCTGGAGCGAGTGGCGGATGAGATCGTCGCGAATAGGATCGCCGTCGGGCACACTGCGGACGATCAGGTGGAAACGGTCTTGCTGAATATACTTCGAGGCGCAGGCATTGACGGGCTTTCAGGCATGCCGCCGGTTCGAGGGCGAATCATCCGCCCGCTCATCGAAACTCGCCGGTCGGTCGTTGAGGAATACGTCGAGCGACATAACCTCCGTCCAAGGATTGACGCGACCAATCTCCTTGCGACCTACGCCCGAAACAGGATTCGCCTGGAACTCCTGCCGCTCCTCAGGCGTGAGTACAATCCCGAGGTAGACACAGCCATCCTGAGGCTCTCGGAACTGGCGACAGAGGATTCGGCGTATCTCAATATGGAAGCTGAAGAGACACTCGCTCGGCTGAAGACCGGCCAAAATGAGCAGTCACTGTCGCTCGACGTGCCCGGCTTGCTCGAGTGCCGGCCGGCAATCCGGCGTCGAGCGATTCGGTCGGCAGTGAGCGAATTGAGGGGCGGCCTGGCGGATATCGGGTTCGTCCATGTGGAAGACCTGATTCGGCTGCTGGATGGCGGGAAGGATTTTCGGTATGAGCTTCCCGGCGGCATATATGTCGAGCGGGCGCGCGAGATGCTGACCTTCTCATCCAGCAAGATCGCCGAACTGCCGATCATATACTGTTATGAGCTTTGCGTTCCGGGGAAGACCGAAGTACCCGAAATCGGCGTCATAATAGAAGTAGACTTATCACGAACGCCGATAGAGCCGATACGCCCACCGGACAGCCTGGAGGTCGTGTTAGACCGAGACAGCATTGTGGGGAAGCTTAAAGTGAGGAGCTGGGAACCGGGCGATCGGATCCGGCCTCTCGGCCTCGGCGGATCGAAGAAGATCCAGGACATATTTGTGGACAAGAAGATTCCCAGGGCCGCAAGGCATCGGGTTCCGATTATAGCCGATGATGAGAAAGTCGTCTGGATCGCGGGCTTGGCGCTCTCCGAATCGGTGAAGGTGACCGGCCGGACTCGGGAGTTCCTGGTGCTGAGATCAATGCCCGCGTGACCTTGCCGGAGGCCGTGCCGTGTGGTATAATGTAACAGCCTCCGATGAGGTGTTGTACAGGGAGGAAGCATTTGGCTAGATTCTTCAAAACTCTTTTGATGGTGGCGGTTTTTGTCCTCGCGTTCTATCTCGTGAGGCAGCCGCTTGACAACAAGAATGCGACCAAAGAGATTACATACAGCAAGTTCTGGGGAGAGATTGACGCCAACAGGGTTGACAAAGGCGTCCTGAAGGAAGACCGGTTTGAGGGCGTGCTCACGACTGGCAAGAAGATCAGCGTCCGAATTCCGAGACCTCCCGACCCCGGCCGCGCGGAACTCACGAACGAGCTGCTGAAGCACAAGGTGGAGTTCGACAACTACCGTCCGATGTTCTCAGACTTCGCTCAGAACGTGATGTTCACCGTTCTGCCGATGGTTGCATTCCTCATTATCTTCTATATGCTGGTCATCCGCCAGACTCAAATGGGCGGAAACCAGGCGCTTTCGTTCGGCAGAAGCCGTGCCCGCCGGTTCAACGAGAACGTCCCCAAGGTCACCTTCGAGGACGTCGCCGGCGTGGACGAGGCGAAGCAGGAACTGGAAGAGGTCGTGGAATTCCTTCGCAACCCGAAGAAGTTCCAGGCCCTCGGCGCCAAGATCCCGAAAGGCGTCCTGCTCCTCGGACCTCCGGGCTGCGGGAAGACGCTCCTCGCACGTGCGATCGCGGGAGAGGCCGGCGTGCCATTCTTCCACATAAGTGGTTCGGACTTCGTCGAGATGTTCGTCGGAGTCGGCGCATCCAGAGTGCGTGACCTGTTCGAGACGGCTAAGGCCAATCGCCCAAGCCTGATCTTCATAGACGAGATTGACGCAGTCGGACGCCAGCGAGGCGCGGGCCTCGGAGGCGGTCATGACGAGCGCGAGCAGACTCTGAACCAGCTCTTGGTGGAGATGGACGGCTTCGATCCGAATGCCGGAGTCATCCTCATCGCGGCAACGAACCGCCCGGACGTTCTGGATCCGGCGCTTCTCAGGCCGGGGCGCTTTGACCGGCGGATCGTCGTTGATAATCCGGACGCGAACGGCCGGGAGGCGATTCTGAAGGTTCACACCCGCGGCAAGCCGATTGACACAAACGTGAACCTGGATAGTCTTGCTCGGCGAACGCCGGGATTCTCGGGCGCTGATCTTGCGAACCTGGTGAATGAGGCTGCATTGCTTGCGGCCCGCCTCGAAAAGAGCAAGATTACGATGTCCGAGTTCGAGGACTCGATTGACCGAGTGATCGCCGGTCCTGAGCGGAAGAGCCGCCTGATCTCCGACGAAGAGAAGGAAATGGTCGCCTTCCATGAGGTCGGCCATGCGATAGTCTCCGAGCTTCTGCCGCTGGCGGATCCGGTGCATAAGGTGTCCATTCTGCCCAGGGGCATGGCGCTCGGCTACACCATGCAGCTCCCGCTCCAGGACAAGTACCTGACGACCAAGAGCGAGCTTCTGGATGACGTCGCCGGACTGCTCGGCGGCCGCGCCGCGGAGAAGTTGGTTTTCGGCGAAGTGACCACAGGCGCCAACAGTGACCTCGACCGAGCGACCGAGATCGCCCGAGCGATGGTCTGCGAGTTCGGCATGAGCGACGTTCTCGGCCCGGTGACACTCGGCAAAAGGCATGGGAATCCATTCCTGGGTCGGGACATCATGGAGGACCGCAACTACAGCGAGGAAATCGCCAGGTCCATTGACGCCGAAGTCAAGAAGATCATTGACGAGTCCTATCAGCGGGCGGACAAGCTCCTTGTCGAGAACAGAGAAAAGCTGAACGAGATTGTGCGAGTGCTCCTCGAAAAGGAAACCCTCGAGCGCGAGGAGTTCGAGATACTCATGTATGGCGAGATCCGGTCTGCGAAGCCTTCTTCGAACGAGCCGCCGGCATCACCGAGCGAGGAGAAGAAGCCGAACCTCGCTCCCGAGGGCAAGCCGAAACTCGAACCAGGCGTCGCCTGAAGATCCAGGTGTTGGGTGTTAGGTTCTAGGTGTTAGGGATCCCGAACACCCAACGCCCAACACCAAACACCCATGTTGATCCAGTGTGTTCCGAATTTCAGCGAGGGCCGAAACGAGGCAGTCGTGGAGGCCATAGTCTCGGCCGCCCGAGGCGCATCCGAAGTCACGATCGCC
>DASRZD010000610.1:0-3455 GCA_035686805.1 Armatimonadota bacterium | reverse complement strand
ACATAGCTTTCTTCCGCCCGGAGCCCGGTCACCATCGCCTTGACGTTATCCTTCTCTGAGAACATCTTGAATATGCCGGTCTTCGGAATCGACGGCGGCACCCGCCAGTCGGTCATGCCGTGTCCGTCCGGGCCGGTCCCCATCCAGATCGCCGAGTCGGGCGGGTGACTCGTCCAGATCGCTTCCTTGCCCGGCTCGAAAGGAATGAAGTCCGGCTCGACCTCAGAGCACGCGTTTCGATATATGCTCGGTACGCAGACCCAATAGAACTCGATCTCAGGGTCGCTCATGTGCCTGTGGCACAGATCGATCGTCTCAGGGTAGACCACCTCTTCATCGAGGAAGAACACCTTGATCGGAAGCTTCCCGAGGTCCCGCGCCGCCTCGCGGCATAGCTCCAGGACGCTCGATGAATCCTTGCCCCCGGACCACGATATGATCACGTCGTCATACGTTTCATACAGGTACCGGCACCTTTGCTGGGCGGCCGTGAAGACGTCCACGGCCAGCATGCGCTTGTACGTGCTGCCGGCAGTGTGCAGGCGTTCACTCTCGGTTGTCATGACTTCCCTCCATTCCCTTCTGTCCAGGGTTCCCCAGTTGGTATGATTCCATGCACCGGGCAGATCGCTATGTTCTTGAAGAAGACCATAATCTCTTCTGGGCAGAGGTCAAACTGTCCCTCATAGCCACCAGCTAACAGGGTCCGAGCATCCGGCACGATGCCATCCCTGAACCTGATCGCAGGGCACCGGACCCGCTTGAACCGCATCCGGGGATTCGGCCCCGCTGACACGAAGCCCGCGTTAGCCACCAGCTTTGCCGAAGAAACAGCTATGACAGCAGTTGTCTCCCTTCTGGACGGGCTTCCCGCACTCTACGCAGGTACCTTGACGCCATGTCCCCGCTGCCACCCGTGTCGGCATGGTATACCCCGATCGCAAGGGCGTGACATCAGGGCGTGACATTACGGCGGGCGTGACATCACTTTCCACGCCTACGGGCGTGACATTCCCTTCCGGTGTCACGCCCTCCCCCCCCGTAGAATCGGGTGTAACAGGGTGTGACATTCTCTGCTTCCGCTTCCGTTCTTTGGCTGCATCCTTGCCTGCCTCTGCATCTTTGTATGGGCTCATTGACCATTCCCCCCGTTTCCGATTTGCTGAATGCCCTTCTTCGTGGCCTGCGAGTAGTACCGGGTTACCATGCCATCAGCCAGCCGGATAAACTCAGACTCGCGCTCCCCCTCAGTAGCATACTTGTTGACCGTCATGAAGATGATCGCGAACTCCTGTACGATGGTCGTGGCAATCTCGACCCAGACTTCGGTGCGGTTGATCGCCTGCCCCCGGGCCATACGCTCGATGTTGACCGCCGTCCTCGACAGCGCCGCCATATCCCGGAAGTCCATAGCAAGCTCCGGCGTCACGCTCCGTCCCTCTGCCTTCTGGCGCTTCTCTTGATCCTCGACCATCTGTCTCCGGTACCGGTTGATCGCTCCTACGATCAGGGCCTTCATTCCCTGTGCCATCATCGCATCACGATCATTCATCGTGTCGACGGTCTTGCTGAAGTCCTGCTCGCGCCGGGTCTTGTCTTCGGCATTCTTCTCCAGGATACGGCGCTGCCAGTCATACTTGGCCGACCAGTTCTTGAAAGTGTTAAGATGTCTTTTCAGTCCAACAGTAGCACACAGTTCTCGCAGTCCTGCCAGGCTGCGGCTTGGCCCCATCTGCCAGTAGACCAGGAAGATGCCATCGGCTCGCTCGTGCTCGCGGGATTCCCGGATTGCTCTGTTCGTCACCGCCACAACTGTCGTTCCCCTTACTCCTCAGTCTCGCCGGGCAGGCGGATATTACTTGATATGACTTCGTTACCACGGAGTGCTATTATGAATTCTATGGCTGCAATGCCGAGTTGGAGGGCTCGTCCGAAGCCAATATCCGCTATTTCAGGATTGACTCCCAGGTTAACTTTCAGGATCTCGATTGCCTTTTCCAGCGTCATGATCTACCCCCTTGCTCCATGCGCTCTGGATTCACGCCGGTGCTCTTCGCTGCTGCAAGGATCGCAGCTCTTCCCATGCCTGGCTTCGGTATCAGCAGCACAGAACCCTTCGGAGCGGGCTCTTCCGGGGGGGCTTCCCTTTGACGGATAAGCCCCAGTTTCAGTAGTATCTGAGTCGTGCCATAGTTCACCACGCGTCCGATCCGATCGCACTTCGTACATAGACCCAGATCAGACTTGGGGTCTATCAGGTGTACACACCCTTGCACTGGGCAGGTCTTCAATAGTACCTCGCTCTGATGTATCGCGCCCGTTGCGGGAGCGCGGTACTTACCCTTCTTCGCCATTTCTCACCTTCTTCCTCAGGGCAATTGCTTTCTCGTTATCTCGCTGCCGTCTGATCAAGTAATCTGCCTGCCGGAGCGTCCAGAGCGCATCCCGAACGGTTAGCCCCTTCAGCTCCACCAATACACCCCCAAGGACGGATAGGCGCGCAGATACCCTTGGCGCCTTCCGTCCGTTGCTCTTGATGCCGAGACTCTCCTGCATTTCCTCGGGTAAGTCTTCAGCCCTAATCTTCCCCGCCATTCGATCCTTCCTTCGATTTCAGTCTGAATATCACCTCGCGGTCTCTCATGCTGAGGAAGCACAGACCACAGGTGAATAGCCAGCCGGTGATCTCGCCCTTCACGTTTCGATGAGCAAGCATCATGTTGGGCGGCTTACCGCATCCGGCACACGCTAAGAGCGCGTTGCTCATGAGTTGATTGCCAATGCTCTGAGGGTCTCCCGAGATCAGCGCCAGCTCTCGCTGGTGCTCGTAGGCTTTCCCGACGCAGATTCCATGGCCGCCGACCTTGATCGTGGAAGTGAAAAGCTCAAGGCCGCAATCGCGGCAGACGCTCATGGCGCGTGAATCTCCTATCGCATAGTTCTCAATCGATACCCATCGATGGCGCCTACTTTCCTTCATGTTTTACCTCATTTCCCAGCAAATCCACTTGATCATGAGATACCGTCCCCTGCAACTCACTCTTCCGCCGACTCCCGGCCTCAGTGAGAAGGTGCAGCCGGAACTCGACCACATAGAGTAGAACCTTCTCCGCTTTCCAACGCTGGAAGAAGATCAGGGGCGGCATCCCTGCCATCTGTATCCCGCACTCTTCCATGAAGGCGAAGCCCTCGGCTTCGTAGTCCTCCGGATATGCAAGGTGGCGTGTGTTCTCAAGATACGGTGCTTTCGCCAGGGTGATGCTGCCCATCTTCAGGCCACCGTTACGCGGGTTCTTGTTCCAGAAATCGACCACTTGATCAGCCCGGAACTTCTTGACGTGGGAGATCACCCAATCACGCCGGGTCTTCGTCTTGCGGTCCATGATCACTGCGTCTGTAGTGTGAGCAAAGCTAATCCACATAATTCCCACCCCAGAAGCCCTCGGCGCGTCCCA
>DASRZD010000609.1:0-6839 GCA_035686805.1 Armatimonadota bacterium | reverse complement strand
CAGCGCAACCGCAACCGATAGACGAATAACCGGGGGTCATCTTGTCCCTTAACACCAAAGTGATAATGAGTTTCCTCGCGGGTATGTTCTCCGCCATACTCGCCTGGATCGCCATAGACTTCAACGGCGTATGGCGGCTCGCGGAAGGCGAGTCGAGCGGCCGTTTCCTCAGCCTGTTCGCTCACCAGGCGCCAATGGGGATCATTTTCGGCATATTCGTGGGCGTAGCAATCGGCGTCGTCAATGGAATGAGCGGCGGGAGTGGCAAGCTCATCCAACGATATGCGGCGTATGGCGTTCTGGTGGGGGCTGTCGGCGGCCTGCTTGGCCTGTTCTTCGGACAACTACTGTTCGGCAGCCTGTACAGAGACCCGCGCGAAAGCATGACCCTCTCCGCCCTCGGACCGCTCATTTTCATATGGGACGTAATCGTCCGCGCCCTCGGCTGGTCTCTGATAGGGCTGTTCCTGGGCCTCGTCCAGGGACTCCCGATCAGCTCGAAGAAGGCCGCCTGGCATGGTGCGATAGGTGGTCTGATCGGCGGATTCCTGGGAGGGACTCTCTTTGAGATCATACCGTACATTCTCCCTCCCGGCACGAAGAATCCGAGCGTCGTCAGCCGCGGGATAAGCATGATTGTGACCGGGGCCTCGATCGGATTCTTCATCGGGCTGGTCGAGGCGCTCCTGAAGCAGGCCTGGATTCGGGTCGTCCAGGGCCGCAATGAGGGCAAGGAATACATCATCTCCAAGCCCCGAACAACCATCGGCCGGGACGAGCTTTCGGATGTGGGCCTTTTCGGCGACCGCAACGTTTCGCCCCTTCACGCCGTTATTGATATGAGTGGGGGCCGTCATGCGCTGAGGGATGCGGGCGGAGGCATCGGCACCTTGGTGAACGGCCAGAAGGTCGCCGAGCACGCGTTGAGGGACGGGGACTTGATCGAGATCGGCTCGATTCGACTTGAATTCCATGAGAAGGCCACCGCGTCGAAGATCCCTCAGCCTGTTGACGCCCCGAAGCAGGCGGTCCAGATTCCGACCATGCAAGGGCAATGCCCGTTCTGCGGAACGAAGAAAGACCCGATTACTGGAGCGTGCGCGTGCACCGTAGGCGCAGGTTCTCCTGCTCCGGCCCCTCCTTCGCCATGGCCCGAACCGTCACCTATGTCGTCGCCTGCGCCGGGATCAGGCCCGCGATTGATCGGGATTCGAGGGCCTTATGTGGGCCAGGTATTTCAGTTGTCGGATATTATGACCGTCGGACGAGAGCCGGACCGGAATATCCAGCTTCCCATGGATACGACTGTTTCCCGCAGACATGCCCGAATTGCCAGCGAGGGCGGAGCATTTGTCGTGTATGATGAGGGAAGCTCGAACGGCACGACGGTGAACGGCGTGCGGGTCACCCAGCAGCAACTCGTTTCCGGCGATGCCGTCGAGTTCGGCAGCTCGGGCTTCAGGTTTGAACAATGAGATCAAGATAAGGTTTTGGGTTTTCGGTTCTGGGTTGTAGGGCTCCCTAAAACCTATAACCCGCAACCTACAACCTCTTTCGTAGGAGGCATTCAATGGAACAAACACGTATCATCCCGCCAAACGATGGCGACAAGACCCGGGCCATGACGGATATCGGCAAGACCGCCATGGTCACCTCATACCAGGCGCTCGAGATCGAGGCGATCGCGGGCAACAAGTATGCCGTCTCGACCGAGCCGTCGCGCGAGCAGGTTCTCATCCAGCTCAAATCCGCTCCGAACGTCACCGGGCGCAGGCTTCCGCTGAACGTCGCACTCGTCGTAGACCGGAGCGGCTCCATGGAGGGCGAGCCCCTGGCATACGTCAAGCAGGCTTGCGGGTACGTCGTTGACCTCCTCGAGCCGAACGACATCCTCTCGGTCGTGACCTTCGAGGAGCAGGTGGACGTCCTCGTTCCGGCCCGCCGAGTCGTGAACAAGACCCTCCTGAAGGAGCACATCAACCGCATAGAGGTCGGGAATACTACCAACCTCTATGACGGCGTGGTCGTCGGCTGCCAGCAGGTGGCGTCGGTGATGGCGGAGGGGTACGTCAACCGCGTGCTGATCTTCACCGACGGCGAGCCGACCGCCGGCATCAAGGATTTCACATCCATCGTCGGGCAGGTCGCCGAGCAGAAGAGCAGGGGAATCACCGTGACCGCCCTGGGCTTCGGGCCCGAGTACAATGAGGAGCTTATGGCCGGGATCGCCCGACAAAGCGGTGGCAATTACTATTACATCGCGCGCCCCGATCTGATCCCCGAGGTTTTCCGACGCGAGCTCGAAAGCCTGATGACCCTCGTCGCCCGGAACATGCGCCTGAGGCTCAATCTATCCCGCTGGGTTCAGTTGAGGCAGATCTACGGCCGGCAGTTCGCGCCTGTGACCCCTCGCCAGGCGGAAGTCGGGCTGGTGGATATCGAGCGTGGGAGCGCCATGTCGGTCCTTTGCGAGCTGGAGTTCGCTCCCAGGCCTGCAGGCGTTTACCGGGTCGTGAAGGCGGAGCTTTTCTATGATGACGGCGTCAGCGGCAGGAGCGAGGTCTTATCCACAGATGTGGTTCTTGAGTTCACACCCGACAAGGCGCTCGTCGCCTCGGGCGTGAATCCGATCGTGAAGCAGGAGCTTGAGATCGCAGAGGCTTCCCGGAATCTGGAGAAGACCGTCATGGGCATGAAGACCCAGCAGATCTCCGCCATGAATGCCACCGTCGAGCTTCAGAAGACGATGAGCCTCCTCGTGAGCCAGGGCCGGACCGCCGAAGCGGAGGAGGTTCGCCAGGCGATTGACAGCATCAAGCAGGGCGGCCAGGGTGCCGAGAAGACCCTCATCGGCACGATCTATAATCTGGACCAGGGCAAGAAAAAATAACGACATTCCGGTTGTCCGGGTTACGAATTACGCATTACGGATTACGCGGGAAGGATACGCAAATGACAGAATCTGACAAGACCGTAGCAGTAGAGGCATCCGGCGCAGAGGCCACCATCCTCGGTACGACCGTCAAGTGCCCCGTGTGCCAGACCGAGAATGCGCCCAATGAGATGTACTGCGGCGAATGCGGGTTCCTCCTCACATCCACTCCGGGTGAGGAAGCGCCCGAGTTCGAGGCTGCGGCTCAGCCCAAACTGGTGGATTCGGCTGGCCGCGAGTACTTCCTTCGCGAGGGCGAGAATACCGTCGGCCGGGAATCGGCGGACGTCCTTCTGGCCGATCCGACCGTCTCCAGGCGGCACGCGGTCATAGCCCTCGAGGGCGGCGAGGTCTGGCTCACCGACCTGGGGAGCACCAACGGGACTTACGCCGCAGGCGTCCAGATCCAGGCGAACGACAAAGTCGAGGTCCGCGATGCCGACGAGCTGAAGTTCGGCTCCGCGGTCGTGACCCTCCGTCTCCCCCCTCCACTTGAGGGAGTGGCCGGGGGTGGGGAGGAATCCCAGCCCGATGCCGAACTTCCCCCTCCCCTCGAGGGAGGCGCCGAGGGTGGGTCTGAGGCGGAAGAGGTCGCCGAGCCTGAACCCGAACCCGAGCCCGAGCCTGAGCCGGCCGTTCCTCCCGTCGCCAAACTGATCGGCGCTGCCGGGCAGTTCGACATCGCGCCCGGCGTGAATACCATAGGTCGCCGTGCGGATAACAGTATCGTACTCGCGGATTCCTACGCTTCCGGCTCGCATGCCGTGATCACCGCAGGCGAAGACGGCTTCCGGCTGACCGACCTCGGGAGCACGAACGGCACTGTGCTTTGCGGCGTCAGGATCGAGCCTAATGTCGAAGCCGTCCTCAGCGACGGCGATGAGATCGTTTTTGGACAGACAACGCTCACTTTCCAGGTGGAGCATGGAACAGCAGACTGAAATAACCGCAAAACTAGACACCGCCAAGCTTGCGGAGGCTTGGCTAAAGAGGAAGGGCTCGAAGCCCAAGATCCTCCTCGACATCTCCACGGGCGCTCAAACTGACCTCGGGCGAATGAGGGAGAATAACGAGGACAAGTTCGTCATCGTCGAGCCCGAGGAGACTGAGTTGCTCGCCATCAAGGGATCGTTCTATGCCGTCGCCGATGGCATGGGCGGCCATGCATCAGGTCAGATCGCGAGCGAGTTGGCGCTGAAAACCATCGTCAAGACCTACTATGCCGATCCGAGCGATGACGTCCCTGAGAGCCTGAAGGCGGCATTCCAGGCGGCGAACTCGTTTATTTACGATACCGCCCAGGTGGTGGCAGAGCGCAACGGCATGGGAACGACCTGCACCTCGATCGTCCTTCGGGACGACGATCTCTATTGCGGCCACGTGGGTGACAGTCGCTGCTACCTGATTCGCGGCGGCGAGATTCGGCAGGTCAGCGAGGATCATTCCTGGGTCGCGGAGCAGGTAAAGCGCGGGGCGCTCACCGAGCAGGAGGCCGAGATGTCGCCCTTCCGCAATGTCATCACTCGCTCGCTGGGGGCGTCGCCCGAGTTGGAGGTTGACGTCTACCAGGAGAAGGTCGAGAAGGACGATGTCCTGGTACTGTGCTCCGACGGGCTTTCGGGATATGTGACGAACGACCGGATTCTGGAGTTGGTTACCGCCTGGAGTCCGTCCATGGCTGCCCTGAAGCTTATAGACAGCGCCAATGAATCCGGCGGCGGGGACAATATCACCGTCGTCGTAGTCGCCGTCAGGGAGATCGAGAAAGCGAAAGGCCGCAGCCGTCTGAAGAAGCTGCTTGGACGTGTCTAGGTCTCTCATCACTCATCACTTATCACTTTGTCATGTCTGCAAACACTCTCGGTAGATACACAATAGTCCGCGAAATCGCGCGAAGCAATGACATCGTCTACGAGGCGACTGATACCAGCATCAACCGCCGAGTGGCTTTGAAGGAACTCGTCATCGCGCCGAACCTCACTGGTGCTCAGCGAAGAGAGCGAGTCGAGCGCTTCTATCGCGAGGCCCGTGCCGCCGGTCAACTCGCGCACCCGAATATAGTCACCATCTACGAGGCCGGCGAGGACAACGGCAGGCACTTCATCGCCATGGAATACCTCGAGGGGCAGACCCTCCGCGATGTCCTGGAGATCGAAGGCAAGCTCCAACCCGAACGGGCGGTCGAGATCGTATCTCAGGTTTGCGATGCCCTTTCCTATGCCCATTCCCGAGGGGTCGTCCACCGGGACGTCAAGCCCGACAACATTCAGATCCTTCCGAACGGACGGATCAAGATCACCGACTTCGGCATCGCCCGAATCATGGAAGAGCCGACCCTCACCGCTGATGGGCAGGTCTTCGGCACTCCCAGCTATATGTCGCCAGAGCAGGTCGCGGGGAAGCCTCTCGACTGCCGCACGGATCTCTTTTCGCTCGGCGTGGTCCTGTATGAGCTCCTCACCGGTCGGAAGCCCTTCACCGGGGATACGGTCGTTACCATCACCTATAACATAATGAACCAGGATATCGCCATCCCGCCGACGATCCCGTCCTATCTCGACCGCGTCCTCAGGCGGAGTCTTGCGAAAGACCCGAATCTTCGCTATCAGTCGGCTGATGATATGGCTGCCGATATGGACCCAAACAAGTATGACGTCTACCAGGCCCCACAGCCTGATCCGTTCAGCGTCACCACCATGCCCGGACCGGCATATCCCGGCCAGTATCCTCAGTCTCCGGCCCCTCCGCCGTCGTCTGACCCATTCGCGCGCATGAAGCCCGGCGACCTGTCTCTCCCGATCCCGGGAAAACCTCTCCTGTCGGCGGAGGCCAAGTACTTCCTGAAGGTGATGTTCGCGGTCATAACTGCCTCCGGCATGGTAGTGCTGTTTATCTGGCTGCTCAGCGCCGGGTACCAGGGCTATCAAAAGCAGGCCCGCAGCCAGGAAGTCGCCATCCATCTCGATGCCGCCAGGAAGCACTATGACCAGCAGAGCTATCAGGCCGCCATTGACGAGTATCAGCAGGCGCTGAAGCTGAGCAATAATCCGGAAACCATCAAGCAGATCAAGCGCAATATCGCGACGACCTACCTGAAGGTGGGTATGGATGCCGAAAAGGCGGGCAATCCCATTCTGGCCGTGAGCTATTACAAGCAGGCCGTGATCAACGATGAAACCTATTCGGATGCCTACCTCTTCCTCGGCAACGCCTACTTCAGCATGAATAACGAGCAGCAGGCGATGGACTCATGGCGGAAGGCAATCGAGGTCGGCCAGGGCGGGAAGGCTGCCATGAGCGCTCGGGAAAACATAGCGGTCATCTATCATCGTCGTGGAGACGCCGCCTATCAGCGAGGCAACGTCAACGAGGCGGTAGACTGGTGGAACAAGGCCGTGGATATCGCCCCGGGCACCGAGGCGGGTCTCCTGGCACAGCAGAAGATTGATCGAGTCGGCGGAGGATAAGTTGGCTCAGGAGCACATCGAACAGCTTGTGACATCCGGCCATATTGATGAAGCCGTGCAGGCCGTCCTATCGCTCCCTCCCCAGACCGCCGAGTCAGTTCTGATCCAAACCGCCAAAAAACTCCAGGCGGATGCCGTCCCGCTTCTTCAGGCCCTCGATCAACCTGACAAGCCGAAAGGAATCGTCAAGTCGGCTCGGCGTGCCCTTCACCGACTCCGATCTCAGGGGGTCGAGATCCCCGAAGTAGTGCCTCCGCCGGCGGAGATGGGCCTTATCGGCGGACGGCGGATCCTCCGATCGCTCCTCAGCTCGGTGGATGGAAGAGGCGCCCAATACCTCTCCGTCCTCACCTCGGCGCCTATGACCGGCCTTGAGGGGATTGACCTGGTGGGAAGCGATTTACAGGGAATCTTCGACATGGCCGCCGTCCGCATCGTTA
>DASRZD010000608.1:0-2194 GCA_035686805.1 Armatimonadota bacterium | reverse complement strand
GCCATATCAATGATCGGCCCGCCGTTCATCGAGCGCCGGTGCATCGCGAGCTTCGGCCTGACCTCGCGGATGTCCATGTAGCGGACGAATATCGGCCCGCCGAACGCTCCCTCCCGGATAAGCTGCCGGTAGCGGGCATTGCGTGCGAATCCCCGATATTGCAGGGAGGTCGAGAGGAGCACATTGTTCTGCTTCGCTGCCCGAATCATGTCATCCGCCTGTTCGAGGGTCAGGGCGATCGGCTTCTCGCAAAGCACGTGCCTGCTGTTATCCAAGGCGAAGCATGAAATTTCCGAATGGAAGCAGACCGGCGTACATACCGAGACGACGTTCACGCCTTCGTGGAGGACGGCATCCGTCCACTCCCAGTATCCAGCCGCTCCAGTGGTCTCAACCATCTTTTCCCGGCGCTCGTCCATCGGATCGCTAACCGCCACGATCTCCGCGTCCTCGACCGCCTTCCACTGGGTCGCATGATTCCGACCCATATCCCCACAACCGATGATAGCTACGTTCAACTTCATGCCAAAACTTCTTTCAGAAATGCTCCATTTACCGCCGCCGCCTCAGCCGGGAGGATGTCTGTATTGTCCTGCTCGGCGATGACCCACAGGCCGCTCGTGTTCTTCTTGATCCACTCGGCGGCTTCCTTGAGCGGCGCGACTCCCTTGCCGAGGGGGACGGTGTCACACCCGGGCCCGCTGGTGGCGAAGTCTTTGAAGTGCATCACGCCCACTCGCCCGCAAATCGAATCGAGGAAATCGCCAATTCCCCAGCCACCCTTCATCACCCACCCGACGTCCGGGCAGAAGCCGAGTTCGCCGTCCTTGATGAGCGCCCGGATGACTTTGCCGTCGTCCGCGAACTCAAAGGCATGGTTATGGTAGAGCAGGCTGACTCCCTGCTCCCGGCACTCCGCCGCCGCACGATTCAGACCGGCGATGCCCTCGGCGAGTTGGGTATCGCTCTCATAGCGCAGGCCCGAGTACATGAGGATCTTCGTGCCCATGGCGCTAAGGTATTCGAGAACCTCATCCAGAAGCCCACGCTCCGATTCGGCCTGGGCCGCGTCGAACAGGTTGCCGCCGACGTGCGACGCCGCCAGCACCAATCCATGGTGATCGAGCATCTTCTTCAGATCGGCAGGCGCAGTCTCGCGGATATGCCGGAAGCCGATCTCGACACCGGTGAATCCGGCAGCCGCGACTTCGGCGAAGACCTCCGTGAAATGCTCCTTCTGCGATGGCCCCCAGGTGATCGTCTGACATGCGATTGGGAAATCAGCCATGATTGCCTCCTATGGTTTGAACTCTAAAACGTTATTTCCCGCCGGGATACTCCGCGTGACACCGCCGGCCGTAATCTTGATGGGTTCAGCGCTGATGGTTTCGAGGCAGAGATTGTTGCCAACTCCACGAACGGTGATCTCCGCATTTCCCCTGACTTTGATATCATGCGGCCACAATGAACCCTCGCCCTCCACCCGGTAGTTCGCCGGGAGGGTGATTGACTTCGCCTTGAGCGCCTCCTCGAAGGCATCCCGATATCGCCCCTGATTGAGCAGTTTTCGGGCGTTCTGACGCAATTCAGCCCCCGGGCCGGTGACATTCGCCGTCTCCTCGATCAAGGTCTGAGCATCACGCCGCCAACTGATCAGCAGGCTCTCCATCCGCTTCCTTTGAGAGTCCTTCGGCGGATTGGCAAGAAATCCAATCACCGGCCCCCAGGTATCCGGCGTGCCGGGGTTCGTATGATGGCTGAACCGAATTCCTCCCTCGTACATTGCCCGCATGCTTGGTAGCCAGGATTCCGTCTCTTTGGCCCCATGGGATTCGAAATCGGACACTGCCACCCGCCCCAGTTCCCTTGCTCGCTCGCAATCCGGCGCGCCGGGGCCAAGCCCCACTCCCGCCTCCGGGAAGACCGCCTGCTCCCAAATCGGATGAAAGCGGTTATTTAGCGGATAACCCGGGCCGCCGACCCAATAGACGTATTGATTGAGCCCAGGGTCCTCTTTCGGAAAATCAAACTTGTCGCCCCCAATAACTATCGCCGGCTTCCTGAGCGCCCCGCGAATCTTCCGCGCGATCATCCGATTGAAGTGCGCGGGATTCAGGTGCAGCCACCACTTCTCCTTTGCATCCAGGCCGTCGGTCGGATCGAGCTTCACCCCGTCCCTCGCCGCATCCTGAAT
>DASRZD010000607.1:0-18802 GCA_035686805.1 Armatimonadota bacterium | reverse complement strand
GTTGGGCCTGCCAATCCGAAGCCTGAACCCCGAGGAGGCCCCGGGGTATTTTGGCGGGTTCCTGAACTTCGGCCGGATGCATTGCCCTGCCTCGAGCGCCCATACACGGGCCACCTTGGGTTGGACGCCGACGCACAACACTCTCCTGGAAGACCTGGCACTGCCTCACTACTTCAGTAAGGCTTGAATGCCCGCCGGAGCGGATGCCCTCGGTCCGGAGCGTCTCGGCCTTTGCATTGCCGTACTGCGCAGAGGTGAAGGAGAGGACGTATAGCTTGGTCTCCGTCGTCATGTTGGCATTTTGAACCACACCGCAGTTTTTGACACGTGTGGTACGTTGTGACCTATGTACTACCAGTCCGCCTGCAGCCTCCTCGAGGTCATGACGAACTATATGAAAAAGCCCCAGGGGGCGCGAACCCCTGAGGCTTGGAATACATTAGCCGAAGGCCTCGCGAAGCGTTAAGCGAAATAGACAGCGGTCGCCTAATCGGCGCCCGCATCGGCGCTCCCGTTCGAATCCCCTACTATCGCTTTAGCGAAAAAACGAAAACGGCTTCCCAATTAAAGGGTAGCCGCTGTTGTCGTGGAGAATGGGGGATTCGCCCTGCGCTCGTCGGCGTCCTGCCGACCCGCTCCGGGCCGCCTCGGCGCCTCGCGCCGCTTCCATGCGGCGCGCCCTCGCTATGCGCTCGGGTCGGCGCCTCTGTTCGAATCCCCTATTCGTCTAGGGATGAAAAAAGCCGCCTGATCGGCGGCTTTTTTCTCCGGTTGGAGAATAGGGGATTCGAACCCCTGACCTATAGATTGCGAATCTATGTAACTCTATATGCCACAATGGATTACAGTTGTAAAGTGCTGATGTAACTAGGACTTATGAGGGCGACTCTTGCTTGGAGTTGGTTGGAGTGGGTCCTGGTAGTTACACTCGGGGCCACTTTTTAGTCGCAGTTTTAGTTACAGTACAGAGGTTCTACTCAGAATGCCCCTTTATGCAAATTGATAATTGCATTGACAAAATGCATAGATGCAGTAGTCTATCCTTATGGTCCCACGGTATGCGTCGAATACACTAAAGCGACTCGCAAAGGGCTTCCCGGTGCTCTGCGTCACCGGCCCCCGGCAATCGGGCAAGACCACTTTGGCGCGAGCAACCTTCCCCGACAAGCCATACCTATCCCTCGAAGATCCCGATATTGCCCGCCTCGCGCGGGAAGACCCCCGAGGGCTTCTCGGCGGCTACCGCGATGGCCTTATCCTCGATGAGGCGCAGACGGTCCCCGAGATATTCGCCTACCTGAAAACAGCGGTAGATGCCAATCCTAGGCCGGGTACTTATGTCGTAACAGGCTCTCAGCAGTTCGGGCTGCTGTCGGGGGTAACCGAGTCTCTCGCGGGAAGAGCTGCATTCCTCAGCCTGCTACCCTTTGCCACCTCCGAGCTCAGTGCCTCGAAGATGCTGGCAGCCGACCCCTTCGAGGCGATCGTGAAGGGCTTCTATCCGCCCCTCTATGACCGTGAGGTCAGCCCTTACGACTGGTACACGAACTATATTGCGTCCTATGTTGAGCGCGATGTGCGATCCATCATTAACGTCAAGGACCTCGGGCAATTCCAGGTATTCGTGAAGATGTGCGCCGCGCGAGTGGGGCAGCTCCTCAACCTAAGCGCCCTCGCTCTCGATTGTGGACTGACCCACAACACTGCCCGCGCCTGGCTTTCGGTACTAGAGACGAGCGGAATCGTGTACCTTCTCAGGCCATACCACGCGAACTTCGGAAAACGCCTGGTTAAGAGCCCCAAGCTCTACTTCATCGACACGGGCTTAGCCGCTCGGCTCCTGGGCATCAGGACGCCCGAGGAGCTCTTTATCCATCCCAATCGGGGCAACCTCTTCGAGTCCTTCGTCGTGGCGGAGCTCCTCAAGAGCCGATACAACAAAGGTCTGGATCCCGATATCTATTTCTGGCGAGACAGCGCTGGAGACGAAGTCGACATCGTGTTCCCCGACGGCAAGAGCCTAAGGGCTATGGAGATAAAATCGGGGAAAACCTTCGTTCCAGAGCTCGCGACCGGACTCGAGGCGTGGATGCGGTATTCAGGCGCTCGCCCTGAGGACTGTCGCCTCGCCTATGCGGGGGAGAGAGAGCTCCAGTGGAAGGGGCTATCGGTTGTACCTTGGACAAGTGTCGACGGGATCGTCTCTGAGTGAGAGTGGCCTCAGGCCTGGGCTGCATCGCCAACCGCTTTGGGATGCTTCCGGGCACGTACCCTGATTGGTAGCTTGGCATCTTGAAGCTTTCGGCCAAGCTCATCATCCCGAGCGAGCAGGTCAAGATCCTTCTCTAGGCCGAGGACGAAAAGCACCTGGACATAAGTAGCCATCGAGACTGACCCGGAGCCGTTCTCGAGGCTGCTCAGGGTCTGCCTGCTGATACCCGCCCGCTCGGCGACCATCTCGGCGCTGAGCTCGCGGCGGAGGCGCGCCAAGCGGAGGTTTTCCCCCAGCGATGTGAGTCTGCGCTGAACCAAGGGTAGTAGGACTGTAGTCGTCTTGGCCATTACGTATGTAATAATATACCTAATACGCCTATATGACTAATATATTAGACGTTATTTTAGGTATACAGGAACGGACATGTGGGAATCAGCGACCAAACTAAAGTACGACCTTAGAAAAGTCGGACGACGAAGGTACACCACAGTTGCCCACAAGTGTGGTGCGTTAACAACAATATCAGGTAAACAGGCAGGACCTCGATAAAAGAGAAGCCCCAGGGGGCGTGAACCTCCTGGGGCTTCTGTACGTTGGACGACCTATACTGCGGACGCGTACTCGGCAGTCTCGATTATAATGTCGGCCCTGGAGAGAGCTGACGCATCCATGGCCGGCTTGTCGGCGAGGGCGATGGCTGCCTGGGCGGCAAGCTCGGCTTCCATCTGTTCGAAGACACGATACACGTAGCGGGACTCGTCCCGGTCCCGGAGGGCCACGAGCCGGAGCACCGATCCATGGGCGCGAAGGTGGCGCATCGAGGAGCGGAACTCGTAGACCTGGTCAAGCTGGGCCTGGGTGACAGGGTGCGAGAACTTGCGCTCCACGAAGTCCGGGTTCCGGGCGAACTCCTTGAAGTCCTCGGGCGTGAGCGTGATGAGCGCATGCTCGACGGCAAGCGAGTCGCCCTTGTGGGTCTGGATGGCGCGTTCGACATGCTCCATCTGCCGGAAGAAGCCCTCCGAGTCATGGTCGGGAAGATCGGCGATGAGGTAGTGGTAGCGGATGAGCGCGCGGCCTGTCTTCGCATACTTGTAGATCTCGGGGCCTATGCCCAGGCGCGCTTCGGCGTAGTCCTGGAGGTTGTGGTAGCCCAGAGCCTGCCACTGCTGGATGAGCGCGGGCTCGTTGTGAAGGCGGTAAGCGAGGATGCAGACCGCCCGCTTGTGCTCGGCGAGTGAGGTGACGGCCGCGGTGATGCGCTCCTCGGCCTCGAAGACCGAGGTCACCTTCCCAAGTCCGTCGGCAAAGTTGACCGAGTCGTTCGGGTCGAACGCCCTGCGCGGCGTGCGGGCATCGACCTCGCGCTCAAGGCTCTCCCGGTAGGAGACGAGCCTTGAGGGCAGCTCATCGAGGAACTCAGCTCTGCCCTGGGGCGCCTCGGCAATGAAGGGTACCATCCTGGATTGGAAGGTGCGGATGACGAACTTCTCCTCGTCGGAGAGCTCGGCGACCTCGGCATCGATCTCGGCCTGACGAGCGGCGATGGTCTTGCGGCGTTCGGCCGCGCGAGCCTTGGCGGCCGCCTTGCGCGCTTCGGTCTTGGCCTTCTCTTCCGCGGTCTCTTCGGGCGTGGTCGCGTCTTGAGCGCTTGAACTGGTCGGCGCGGTGTACTTGGCCCACTGCGCGAACTCACGGCTTGAGTCATCACGGAAGTGGAGGAGCGCCTGGCGCTGGTCGTGGCGGACAACGGCCTCGGTGAGGTCGAGGAGCTTCGTGCGGTTCTGTGCGACGAAGTCAAGCGTGAGGCCGGGGATGCCGCCTGTGCCGCCCAAGAGGAGGAACTTCTTGTCCTCGAAGGTCGATCCCTCCTTGTAGAGGTTAGAGAGCTCAGAGGCCGAGAACCTGAGGCGGGGGGATGCGTAGGTGAAGTACTCCTCCCGAGAGCTCTGGCGCGTAAAGCCGTCGTGCTGAGCGAAGAGCGCCTTGTCCACGATGATGTAGATCATGAACGCGATGCCGAGCCAACCCATGGCCGAACGGGCGCGGTAGCCCGAAATGAAGCCCTCGATCACAGGGACGGACGCGACGAAGACAGCCTTGCGAGTCTCGCCGTTCTGTCCGAGGACGAGCTCGGTGAGGAGCTTGTCCTTGGCGGTATCAAGCTGGCGCTGCTCCTCGGCCGAGAGAGCGGCGTCGAGGGCCGGGAAGTCCTTGGGCAGGTGGTGGCGAAGGATGCCAACGAGATTGAGGGCATCGTCTTGGGTCGGTAGCTTCATAAGGTCTCCTATGCACCGTGTAGGCGCCCGTGATGGTGTCGGGCCATGCAGTCCCGACGTGGAAGCTCCCTTCAGTGGGAGTCCACGTCGTCACCATACGGCTATTAGGAGAAAACCTTCCTGGAGCACCGTGGGAGTAACTCGGGAGGAAGGGAGCTAGGCGGGGATCAGTCCTCGTTCATGATGAGGTCATTGAAGAGGTCGAGCATCTCGAAATCCATGTACCGGCATTGGTTGCGGATGCCTTCGCCGACGCCACGGATGGTGTTGACGCTGTAGTATCCACCGATTAGGTCCTCGGTGGTCTTTAGGGGCTTGTAGGCCTTCCTATCCTTATCGTCCTTGCCCAGGTTCTGATTGTGCGCCTGATTGGCGTGCACGGTCTCGACCGCATCGTAGAAGGTCTCGACCGAGTCCTTGGCCTCTTGGGTGTGGCGGTAGAGGAGCTTCGTGTAGTTCTTGTCCGACAGGGGGCGCGGAAGCGAGAATGAGAAGGTGTGGAGAACAGCAGCGGCGACGGTAGTCCGCTGCTCGGCCGAGTTGGGGTTCTTCTTGCTGCCAAGGTTGAGGATATTGAGGTTGCTCGCCAGGGTGAACATCGTCGCCGCCGAATGGATATCGCCCTGCCATACGATGGAGAGCCTGGAGCCCGGGAAGTGGCTGGTGCGACCCGATAGCCGATTGCGGAACAGGCGGGCATTCTCCTCGGTGAGGTAGCCGTGCTCGACAAGGGCGTCGGCGAGATGGGCGGGCGTGATCTTGCATTGGGCGTTGGCCTCGATGAGGATCTCGGGGAGCTCCGGGACAACAAGATCGGCGGAGCCATCACCGGCAGCGTCGTAGACGCTCTCCTCGTCCTTGGGGGCGTAGTAGCGGAAGAACTCGATCACCGATATGAAGGTCTCAAGCTGGTCGGGGTCGAGCTGATCGTCCGATTCCATCATGGCGTTGATCGAGGCCAAGGCCCCTTCGGCGAACTCTGCTGCCTTCGCTCGGCGATCTTCCGGCGAGAGACACCTTAAGAACTGGTCCACGTAGTAGGACGGGTCCTTCGGCTGGTAGAGGCCCGCTTGCTTCTGATTCATGAGGCACGAGAGCTTGTACTGCTCCTCTTCGATCTGGGCATAGGGAGCGCTCTCCTGGACGAGGTGCTCAATGCGGCGGCTTGTCTCGATGATCTCGGCGTCGAAGGCGCCAGCCTGACTGACGTTGCTCATATAGGAATCCTAGCATATCCGGGACTCAGGCGACACGCCCGCAAGGCTGGGCAGGCCTAGAGATACTGGAGATGTGGGCATAATTGGCGTACCATCTGAAACGCTTGAACTGATTCCCCGCGTACGCAGGCCTCAATCGGTAGAAGAATGGCAGGATACAGGCCGCGATAGACTCGATAGCAAGTACAAAGTGCCCCCTCTCCGTGTAACTTTGCCCTGAAAGGGTGTCGCGGTATCGACCATCGAGCCATCTCGGGCGCTTGAAACGTCCCCGATAGATGCCCGTAGGAGCGCTATAGATCGTCTGGAAGGCGCGCAATGGGGAATCCCTATAGCTTTACTCCATGACAGGGTAGCCCCGCGAGGATGGCCCAAAAGAATGGCCCGCCTCAGGGATGAAGCGGGCCATTCTGATCTGGCGAGTATGCCGGATCAGTTGCTACTTGAGGAAGCTGTAACGGGAAGAGAGGTACATGGCCCAGGGCTCGAGCTCCTGGTAGTCCTTGATGGGCGCGGCCTTGAAGAGGTCCTCGACGGGGAGAGCCATGAACGAGGACGGATCGACGAGGAGATGCTGCCAGACCTCGTAGGCATCGTGACCGAGCTCGCGGAAGCGCGGCGAGGTGACGGCGCGGAGCTCGCGGTTACCCTGGGCGTAGACGTGAACGACAATGACCCGGTCCACGTCGGGGATGCCGGTCTCAATGATTCTCGTCGCGAAGAGCTGTTGTCGCAACAATTGGTAGAATGGCTCAAACAGGAAGTCCTCGACACGCGGGGTGACGGCGAGATCGACGGGCGAGTTGCCCGCGTAGAAGAAGTCCCGGTACGGCGCGACCCGGTCCGAGCCGTCAGTACGGAATCTCTTGTACGACACGCCATAGCTTTCGCTGTACTTCGTCTCGATGAGGAGCATGACATGGCGGCCGTCGGTGGTCTCGTACATGAGGGCAACATCTATCGAGGTGTTGCCAAGACCGCGAAGGCGGTCGGCGCCGAGCTTCGGACTCTCGCCCAAGTAGTTGAAGGGGCCTATCCACTCGAAGCTGACATAGAGGTCGTCCTCTACGGGAAGCATATGGGAGAGGTCGGGGAAGTGCGGACGAAGGAACGCGGCGAGGGCCTCGGGGCGATGGATGAAGGGGAAGAACAGGTTGACCGCGAAGACCTGCGAACTGCACAGGTGGTTCGACGGCAGGCCCTGGAGAGCCGAGCTGTGCCAGAAGATGCCACGGCTTGCGAAGGTATCAAGGGCCTCGTCACGAATCTCGTGGAAGAGGTTGAAGCTGGCGAACTGCAAGGGCAGGCAGAACGGGTACAGTTTCGAGCGATAGAGGCCGGGGCTCTTCGCAAGGCGCGGGAGCGCATGGGTCTGGAGCTTCCAGCTCGTCTGAAGCTTCTTCTCGGATGCTAGGAATGTCATTGGGTAACCTCGTGTGGGATAGGCGTTAGGCGCTCGCTGCAGCGCTAGTGTTGCGAACGACCTTCTCGGAATAGCTGATCATCTTCAAGACGCCATGGCGGTCGCGGGACTGCTTGGCCTTTTCAAAGATCCAATCACGGTGGCGTTCGGTGAATGCCATGTTGTTGTCGTCGAGGTAGTGCTCAAGACGCACAAGAAGCGCGTCCTGGGGCTCGTCGGGGTATGGGTCTTGGTAGTCGTAGAATCGGATCGTCGGGGCTGCCGATGAAGGCATAGCCGCCGAAGCCAAAGCCTCGGGTTGCAGCGGTGGCTCGTCTAGAGTGCTTGAAACCTTAGGCGACGGAGCAGACTCAGAAGTAGCAGCCTCGGGTTGGGCCCCTGGGAGCGGAGAGAGCACGGAAGCAGGAGAGAGAGCCTCACCGTCAGGGAGCTCCGAGGCGTCATAAGGAAGACCACCGAGCTCGTCGGGGAACGCAAGACGGAAAGCCTGGCTTATGCAGACCTTCTTGAGCTGGAAACGGGGCATCTTGGACCAGAATGACGTGAGCGAACCCGCCTTCGTACGCTGGACTGCTTCGGACCAGTAGACCTCATGAGTGAATGGCTGGCTCCAGTCGCGACGGTGAATCTCGACAAGGGCCTTCATGGTGTCGCCCGTGCCTTCGACCCATGCCTTCCAACCATCGAGCTTACCGGTGCGCTCAGCGCGCTTCAAATAGACTTCATAGCCCGTGATAAGGCTAAGGTGCCGATACTCACCTTCACCGTACGCCGCGACGTGTATCTCGCGCTTGAAGGGGTTGAGACGGAAGGCCTGAGCGACCTCGATGAACTGGAGCTTCTCTTCTTGGGTAAGTTGGCTCGCGAGGCCAAAGGCAGTGAGGTAGTCGAGAAGGGTCTGCTTCTGAACCTCAGTGGTGGGAAGGGGCGGCTCCTCATGGGGTAGGGCAGGAAAGGCCGATACTTGGGACATTGGAGACCTCCTGAAAGATGGGATCTCCAATATCTATAGAATCCATGTCCGCCGCTTATGCAATGAAATCTTCCCGATTCTAGTCTACTCTTGCCGACTAAAGACTACTATGGCATACTAGCCATCGTATTTGCCCCTCAGGTTCGCAGACAAGGGTGAAGAGGAGTATTGAGTACATGGCAGAACCATGGGTGTCAGTAGATGAAGTCGCAGTCCACCTTGGGGTGGTCAAGGACTCAGTGTATCGATGGATCGAAAATAAGGCACTGCCAGCTCATAAAGTTGGACGACTCTGGAAATTCAAATTGAGCGAAATAGACCAGTGGGTTAAGGCCGGCAAGGCCAACGCCTCAGATTCTCAGGAGAAATAACTCATGGCACTCAAGAAATCCGACCTCTACTCCTCGATCTGGGCATCGTGCGACGAGCTCCGTGGCGGTATGGATGCCAGTCAATACAAGGACTACGTCCTGTTCATGCTGTTTATAAAATACATCTCCGATAAGTATGGCAACAGTAGCGACTTCGCCCCGCCGGTCACGATCCCCAAGGGGGCAAGCTTCAAGGACATGATCGCGCTCAAGGGCAAAAGCGATATCGGCGACAAGATCAACACCCAGGTTATTGCCCCGCTCGTCAAGGCCAACTCCAGTCTGGCTCGAAGTGACTTCCCTGACTTTAATGACCCAAACAAGCTGGGAGAGGGGCAGGCGATGGTCGATCGCCTCACCAACCTGATCAGTATCTTCCAGAAGCCGGAGCTCGACTTCTCGCAGAACCGTGCTGACCACGACGACATCCTTGGCGACGCATACGAATACCTGATGCGACACTTCGCCACCGAGAGCGGCAAAAGCAAAGGCCAGTTCTACACCCCCGCCGAGGTCAGCCGAGTTATCGCTATGGTGATCGGGATATCACCGAAAAACACAAAGGCGTCCACCACCGCCTATGATCCGACTTGCGGCTCGGGCTCCTTGCTCCTGAAAGTGGCCGCCCAAGCTGGTAAGCCTATTACGCTGGAGGGGCAGGAGAAAGACGTGAGCACCGCGGGCTTAGCCCGCATGAACATGATCCTGCACGACTTCCCCACGGCCAGCATCCTCTCAGGCAATACCCTGGCTTCACCCAAGTTCAAGGACGGCGAGAATCTCCGTGCCTACGATTATGTCGTGGCCAATCCACCCTTCTCAGACAAGACCTGGACCATCGGCCTAACGCTGTCGAAGGACTCCTACCAACGCTTCACCTGGGGTGAGCCTCCTGCCAAGAAGGGCGACTACGCATACCTCCTGCATATCATCCGCTCAATGAAGGGCACTGGCAAAGCTGCCTGCATTCTGCCCCTCGGGGTACTATTCCGCAGTAATGCCGAGGCCATGATCCGGGAGAAGCTCGTGCGCTCGGGCTATCTAAAAGGCATCATCGGCCTACCCGCCAATCTCTTCTTCGGTACTAGCATCCCAGCCTGTATCGTAGTGCTCGATAAAGAAAATGCTGCTAGTCGCAAGGGCATATTCATGATCGATGCGTCTAAAGGATACAAAAAGGACGGTCCCAAGAACCGGCTGCGCGAGCAGGACATCCACCGTATTGTCGACACCTTCACAAAGCAGATCAGCGTTCCTCGATACTCCCGAATGGTAAGTGTAGCCGAGATCGCGAATCCTAAGAACGACTTCAACCTCAACCTGTCGAGCTACATTGATAGCACTGAGCCAGAGGACATCCATGACATCGATGGTCATCTTCGTGGTGGGATTCCAGAACGTGATCTTGACGAATTAAGTGCTTACTGGAAAGTCCTCCCAAGCATGCGTACGGTGCTGTTCGCGTCGGCGGGCCGTCCAGGCTATACGCGCCTGAGGCTACCGATTGGCGATATAAAGATCACTATTCTAAGCCACGTTGAGTTCGCTACATTTCAGAAAAAAGCGACGAAGGGATATAAAGAATGGTGTGAAACTACCACCTCGCATCTCACCGGCTTTGGTAAAGGTGGTCGCCCTAAGGCTCTGATCGAGACCATCGCCGAAGATATCCTTGCTGCATTCCGCCAAGTTCCGCTGGTGGACGCCTACGACATCTATCAGCACCTCATGGATTATTGGGCCGAGACTATGCAGGACGATTGTTACCTCATTGCCGCCGACGGATGGGTAAAGGGGGCCCAACCGCGCGAGATCCTTCAAGTCAAGAACAAGGACAATAAGCTTATCTGGCCTGAACCGCACGACTACCTGAGAGGCAAACAGCGCTTCAAGTCCGACCTTATTCCAGCGCCGATTCTCGTCGACCGCTACTTCAGTACCGAACGCGATATCATCGAAGCGCTTGACTGCCAACTTGCTGCGCTAGAGCAACAGCTCGACGAGATGCGCGAAGAAAACGGCGGCGAGGAAGGATTGCTTAGCGAGGTGATTGAAGGCGGTGGAGACAAGCAGAAGATAGCTACGAAAGCAGTGAAGACTCGGCTCAAGGAAATCGGCAAAAATCCACTCTACGACGACGAGCGCGTTGTGCTCGAGGCTTACGCTGACGTGCTCGATCAGCAGGTGGAGGCCAAGGTCAAGCGCAAGACCGCTCAGGAGGATCTTGATAAAAAGGTAGACGTTAAGTATCGCAAGCTCGCTGCGGAGGAAATCAAGACACTCGTGGTGGACGACAAGTGGATGGGGCATCTGAACGCTGCTGTACAGGGCGAGCTCGATCGCGTATCACAGACCCTCACCAGCCGTATCCGTGAATTGGCTGAGCGCTATGCTACAACGTTGCCCGATCTGGAGCGAGAGCTCGATGTGCTTCAAGCTAAGGTTCAGAAGCACCTAAAGAAGATGGGGGCGCTATGGAAGTGAAGCCCGAATACAAACGCACTGAAGTGGGGGTCATCCCAGAGGAGTGGAAGGTCGAGCAGTTGGGGCGACTAGCAGACTTCGTGACCAGCGGGTCGCGAGGCTGGGCGCAGTTCTATGCCGATACCGGGGCGTTGTTCATTCGTAGCCAAAATGTGCGGGATGGACGACTCTCCTTTGATGAGGTGCAATACGTTTCTCCTCCTTCTGGAGCAGAGGGCAATCGCACTAAAGCTATGCTGAACGACCTGTTGATCACAATCACTGGTAACAGCGTCGGCAATGTTGCGATGGTGGACCAAGTCTTCGACAAAGCGTACATCAGCCAGCATGTCGGACTGGTCCGTCTCAAGGAGCCTGACACAGCTGACTACATCTGTCGCTATCTTTCTCCAAACTCGCCGGGAAACCCTCAGATTGCGGGAAGTCAATCAGGGCAGAGCAAGCCGGGTCTGAATCTTCAAGACCTTCGCGATTTCCGGATCGCACTTCCTACGACTGATGAGGAACTGCAAGCCATCGTAGAGGTATTGAGCGATGTGGATGCGCTAATGAATGCGCTAGATCGGCTCATTGCCAAAAAGCGCGACCTCAAGCGTGCTGCTATGAAACAGCTACTAACAGGAAATATTCGACTCCCAGGCTTCCTGGGTAAGTGGGAGGTCCAAGCATTAGCCGATGTTGCAGACGTCACGAAGGGGACACAACTGCAAAGTAGCGAGACCGACAATGAGGGCCAGTTCCCACATTTCAACGGAGGCATCAGTCCGTCAAGCTATACCGATAAGTCGAATACAGCTGCCCATACAATTGCTATTAGTGAGGGCGGCAATTCCTGCGGTTATGTTCAGTTCATTTCAGAACGGTTTTGGTGTGGCGGGCATTGCTACACAATTGTACCGAAGGGCGTCGACAACCGGTTCCTATACCATATGCTCAAAGCGCAGCAAACGGCCATAATGGGGCTTCGTGTTGGATCAGGCTTACCAAATGTACAGAAGACCTCGCTCAAGGCTTTCAAGCTAAATCTCCCTTTGGATCCAGACGAACAGGCAGGTATTGCCGAGGTGCTCTCCGACATGGACGCCGAACTAACAGCGATCGAAGCCCAACGTGACAAAACTAGTAATCTCAAGCTGGCAATGATTCAGGAGCTACTTACTGGGAAGACAAGACTAATGTAATAAGGAGTTCTGCGATGAGTGACATCTCTCAGGAGATTATCGGCTGGCTACACCAACAGCCGGATTGGCTCCAGGATACAGCGGAGAGGCTTCACGATTCAGGCTCACTTTCCGAAGCCGACATCGATCAGTTGGTTGCTCGCCTGAAATCTGAAGAAGGGCAAAAGGTCACAACATCGCGAAGATTCGAGAGCTTGGACAGCGCTTCTCAGAGTGCAGCAGAGCTTCGGCTACTGAGTCTTGGGGACATCAAGGGGATTGAGAGTCTAGCTCCCCGAAGACCGCTGGACTTCGGCGCGGGCAATCTAGTAGTTGTATATGGTCCTAATGGTTCTGGTAAATCCAGCTACACGCGAATTCTGAAAAAAGCCTGTGGGAAGCCCTTGGCCAAGGAGCTAAAACCCCACGCGTTCCAGGCTCCTCCCTCTGAAAGGACATGTACGATTCGATATAAAGTAGCTGGGGCTGAGCTGACCGTACTATGGTCGCCGACGGGCGCTGCGCTTCTAGATCTCCAGGCCGTAGACTTCTTCGATGCGGACGCGGCAGCCTTCTACTTGAGCAAGGAGACGGAAGCATCCTACACACCGCCTATGGTTGCCCTGTTTGAGGGGCTGGCCGAGGCTTGCAACCGTGTGAAGGCTAAGCTACTAGCAGAGCAAGCCCCACTGGTCAGCGCACTCCCGGCGCTGCCACCGGGATATGTGGGAACGAGGGCTGGGGCCGCTTACCAGGGATTGAACGCCGACATCTCCATAACAGATCTCCAACGCTTGACTACATGGACTGATGCTGATCAGGTGGCTCTCGACCAGCTGGCCGAACGACTGAAGGTCGCTGATCCAGACCTTGCCGCTAGGCAGAAACGGGCTACCAAGGCACAGATTGATGGGTTGGTGGAGGGGTTGGAAAGCGCAGGGACGGCCCTTAGCCAGGATTCAATCCAGGCTATACGAGATGCCAGCGGAGAGGCCGATAAAAAACGGAAAGTTGCTACTGAGGCTGCCAGGGCCTGCGCCGAGTCTTCCAAGCTGGATGGCATTGGTACGGAGACCTGGAACACACTCTGGAAAGCCGCACGGCAGTATTCCCAGACGCCTTACCCAGGTCAAGACTTCCCGGTTACCAACCCTGGGTCCCGGTGCCTACTGTGCCATCAGGAGCTATCCAACGAAGCCCAGCAGCGCTTGCGCGAATTCGAAACCTTCGTTCAAGGCTTGGTGGAATCCGAAGCGAAAGATGCAGAAAGTCATTATGAAGCATTGCTGGAAGGCCTTCCCCTGGTCTTGTCCGAGGATGAGATCCAAACACGCAGCGAGGCCGCTGGAATTGCTCAAGATCCGCGACTGAAAGCGCTCAACGCCTTCTGGGCGAGTGTAGCAAAGGCATGCGATGGCTTGAGGTCTGGAGAAAATGAAAGCACAGTCACCCCGGTAGTCCTACCAGGTGACTTCATTAAAGCATTGAAGACTAGATCCGCCGCCTTGGAACTAGAGGCACAACAGTATGATGCGGATGCCAAGACCTTCGACCGCTCATTGGCACAGAGCCAAGAGAATGAGCAAAAGGCACGAAAATGGATCACCCAGCAGTCTGCTGCTATACAAAAGGAAATCGATCGTCTGAAGAAGGTCAAGACCATTGAAGACCTGATTCGCTTTGCCAACTCGCGTAACATTTCGTTGAAGGCTGGAGAGATTGCGGAGAAGGTCATCACCGTAGCCTATGTGGAACGCTTCAACGCCGAGCTCAAATCACTTGGAGCAGCGCATATCCGTGTGGAATTGGTGAAGACTCGAGCTGCGCATGGCAAGGCGCTACACCAACTCCGTCTTAAGGGGGCTACTTCCACCCAGACTGTTCCGGAGTCCGTGCTGAGTGATGGCGAACGCCGCATCGTCTCGTTGGCTGCCTTCCTTGCGGACGTGGCGGAGAAACCTTATGCCGCACCTTTCGTCCTTGATGACCCAATCTCTTCCCTCGATCACGACTTCGAATGGCAGGTGGCGCAACGCCTAGCGGAATTGGCAAAGGATCGGCAGGTGCTTGTCTTCACACATCGCCTATCGTTGTACGGGGCAATGGAAGACGCTGCAAAGAAGTACGGCGATGATTGGCGCAAGGCCCATCTGGAGAAGCGCTACATCGAATCCTTCGGTGGCGCATCAGGCCACCCTGCAGATGAAGCAGTATGGAATGCCACCACGAAGAAAGCCAATAACATTCTCCTCACACGGCTAGGTGATGCTATCAGAGCAGCAACGACGGGCGGAGGTGATGTCTATCGCCTTCATGCCCAGGGCATATGTTCGGACTTCCGTAAGCTACTGGAACGAACAGTAGAAGATGACCTCTTGAGCGGAGTTGTCAGACGCCATCGGCGAAGCGTTACAACCGACAATCTCCTTGGGAAGCTACCCCTCATTACTCCCGAGGACTGCGCATTCATCGATGACATGATGACGAAATACTCATGCTACGAACACAGTCAATCCCAGGAAACCCCAATATTCCTGCCCGCCGAGCCAGAACTTCGTGCTGATCTTGAGGGATTGAGAGATTGGCGAGAAGGGTTCAATCAACGAGGTAGTACCAATGCCTGAACAATCCCGCTCCGAGCGCAAGACGCAGAACCGCGTTATCAACCTGTTCACTGACCCGGCGTGTCCCGGCGGTCTAGGCTACCGCTACCTCGGCGAGTGGAACAAACGCGAAAACAACCGCGCTATCGAGACTGCCCTCCTGCGCGACAATCTTGCCGCGCGCGGCTACTCGCCCGTACACATCTCGGCTGCGCTTCAGAAACTTGAGACTGCTGCCGACTCGACGGGCATCACGCTCTACCAGGCGAACCTGCGCACTTATCAGCTCCTGCGCTACGGCGTACCAGTGCAGATCGCCGCAGGGAAGGCACACGAAACGGTACACCTAGTAGATTGGGATCACCTCGAACGCAATGACTTCGGCCTAGCCGAGGAAGTTACCCTTCGTGGCGGCTATGAAAGGCGGCCGGATCTTGTTATCTACATAAACGGCATCGCTATCGGAGTGATCGAGCTTAAGCGCAGTTCAGTGGAAGTGGCGGATGGCGTACGCCAGCTCATTACCAATCAGGAGGAGATATTCAACAAGGGCTTCTTCAGCACAGTACAACTTGTCTTCGCCGGAAGTGATTCGCAAGGCTTGCGCTACGGCACTACTGGAACGCCGGAACAGTTCTTCGTCGAGTGGAAGGATGAGATAGGCTTCGATGCTGGGGCTATCCCTGCTGCCGGAGCGCTGCTCGACAGGCCCCTTGCACAGCTCTGTGCGAAAGATCGGCTCTTGGACCTCGTCAGAAACTTCATCATCTTCGACGCTGGCCAGAAAAAGGTACCTCGTCCGCATCAGTTCTTCGCTGTGAAGGCTGCGCAGGAGCGTATCCGTCAGCGGGAAGGCGGTGTTATCTGGCATACCCAGGGCTCTGGCAAGAGTATTCTGATGGTGCTTATTGCCAAGTGGCTCTTGGAACATGAAAGCGAGGCCCGTATCCTCGTCGTCACCGATCGCGATGAGCTCGACAAGCAGATCGAAGGGGTGATGAAGAATGCTGGGGTAATAGGCACGGATTCACCCTCGCCGCGTATTACTTCACGAGCGGAGTTCATAGATAAGCTCGGGTCGGTGACAACCAGGCTCATGTGCGCTCTCATCCACAAGTTCGAGCCTGATCTCAGCGGCGCGCCCCCGCCCATCCGTGGGAGCTTCTATGTGTTCGTAGACGAATGCCACCGAACCCAAGGTGGTGATATGAACAAACAGATGAAGCGCTGGCTGGAAAGCGCCATCTTCATCGGCTTCACCGGAACGCCCCTCCTGCGCAAGGACAGAAAGATGACGCGGGATGTATTCGGCACGTACATCCATACCTACAAATTCCATCAAGCAGTAGCCGATAAGGTAGTGCTCGACCTTAAGTATGAAGCCCGCGACGTGCCCCAACGATTGACACGGACTTCGCAAGCGTCCATAGACAGCTGGTTCGAGCAGAAAACCAGAGGTCTCAACAGCTTCCAAAAGGCAGTCTTGCGAAAGCGCTGGGCGACAATGGAAGAGTTGATGAGCTCGGGTGAGCGAAAGCAGCGGATTATCGCAGATATCATCGAGGACTTTAGCCTGAAGCCTCGACTAAACAGCGATCGCGGAACCGCAATATTGGTGGCGGCTTCGATCTATGATGCATGCCACTACTTCCGGCTGTTCCAGAATACGACTTTCGGACCCTTCTGTGGGGTCATTACCTCCTACGAACCGAACCATAACGCAATATCTCGCGAGCCCGCTAATAGCGATGAGCGCTACAAGTTCGACACATACACCCGGCATGTCCTCAAAGATGGTCAGACCACCAAGCAGTACGAGGATGAGGCGAAACGTCGCTTCATAGCGGAGCCTGCTAACCTGAAGCTTCTTATCGTAGTAAGCAAGCTCCTAACTGGCTTCGATGCTCCGAGCTGCACGTATATCTACCTTGACAACGAACTGCACGACCATAACTTGTTCCAGGCGATCTGCCGAACTAATCGACTTGACGGCGATGACAAGGACTACGGGCATATAGTCGACTTTAAGGAGTTATTCGGCGAAGTGGAGGAAGCAATCGCGGTCTATAGCTCCGATGAACTAGATATCGACGAGGGGAGTGGTGGAGAAAACAATGTCCATCTCAAGAACTGGCTTGACGAAGGTAGGAAACAGCTGGAGGTAGCCCGCGAAGCCATGCGCTACCTATGCGAGCCCGTCATATCGCCACGCGAGGTTGAACAATTCCTGCATTACTTCTGTGGCGACGCTGCCGACCCCAACGCCCTAAATCAGACCGAACCGATGAGAATCTCGTTCTACAAACAGACCGCCACTCTAGTACGCTCTTTCGCCGATATTGCGCAAAACCTGTCTGAAGCAGGCTATTCGGATACTGAAACGGACGCAATTCAAAAGGAGGTCGAGTTCTACAGCGAGATCCGCGCTGCCATCAAGCGACACTCGGGCGAAGAGTTGGATATAAAGCCCTTCGAGGCGGACATGCGCCACCTCATCAATACATACATCCAGGCAGACCCAGCGGCTGACCTCGGCGAGCTTGGTGAACATTCGCTCACAGAGCTCATTATCGAGACCGGCATCCATGACGCTATTGCGAAAAAATTGAATGAGAAGGGAAAGCTGTCTCGGAATGCGATAGCCGAAGGTATCATAAATAACGTTCGAAAGACCATCATCCGTGACCAGCTCACCGATCCTCGGTTCTACGAACACATGTCGAAGCTTCTCGACGACCTTATTCAGCAGAGCCGGGCCGATACAGCGGCCTATGAAGAGTTCCTGCGTAAGGCTGAGGCATTAGTGAAACGACTTGCTGGTAAGCAACCCGACCATGGAGTACCTGCTTCTCTTCATGGCAAGCGGGAGGCTACTGCTATCTACAACAACCTAGCTTCGATCCCCGCTTCGACATTCCGGTACCCAACGGATGATGATCTTAAGGCCGCGCTTGCCCTTCGGTTGGATTGGGTGGTACGGGAGAGCGCTCCTGCAGGCTGGAAGGGCGATGAGACTCGCGAGCGACAAGTGTTGAATGCCCTCTACCCGATCCTTGACCGTGACCGTGAGGCGACGCAAGCTCTCTTCGATATTATCAAGAATCAACCAGGGTACTAATGGACGAAACGATAGAACTCGGCGATATAGTAATTCTCGTCACACGGAAAGACATCAAGCATGTCCACCTTTCGGTATATCCGCCGAATGGGCGCGTAACATTGGTCGCGCCCAAAGGAACACGTTCGGAGGTGGTCCGTGCTTATGCAGCTTCTAGACTCGGCTGGATTCGCAATCAACAGGCAAAACTACGAGCTCAGCCGCGCGAGACACCTCGGCAGTTCATCGAACGCGAGAGTCACTATCTCTGGGGGCGCCGTTACTTGATGTCAGTAGTTGAGAAAGATGAGAAGCCATCGATAAAACTTGACCATCGTAGGATCACGCTTACTGTTCGCCCTGGTAGCTCGCAAGCCAAGAAAGATGCTGTAATGCATGATTGGCACAAGTCCTTGCTGTATGAGGTTGTGCCAGCCATGATCCGGCAGTGGGAGCCAAAGCTCGGAGTCAGGGTATCGGGGTTGTTCCTCCAAAGGATGAAGACCAAATGGGGTGGCTGCAACCACCAAGAGGGAAACATCCGAATCAATACTGAACTCGTGAAAAAACCCAAGGACCTTCTTGAGTACGTCGTCGTACATGAGATGGTCCACCTGATCGAGCCCACGCATAGCGAACGATTCGAGGCACTTATGAACGAGCATTACCCAGCTTGGCGCGAAGCCCGTGCTGAACTCAATGAACTACCTCTAGCTGCAGAGGTATGGAAAGAATAGAGCCTGTCTTATGTAGCAGCAATTCTCAAAATGAAAGGGCGTTAGCATATTGGTCACGGCTAGACAAGGATTTCTGACGAGGCTCATTCCTTTCGCAGTATATCGAGCTTGTCCTTGAACTCGGCGAGGATCTTGGCTGTGATCTCAGGATTGAGTGAGCCGATCTTCTCTGCAATCCCCATGGCTCGCGCATTGGTGACCTGGCCCACTAAAACGAGCTTGAGGAGCATCTCGAGTCCCCAA
>DASRZD010000606.1:0-2096 GCA_035686805.1 Armatimonadota bacterium | reverse complement strand
TACATGGATGCTGAGAAGTGGGAGGAGGCCGCCCAGTACATGGCGAAGGTTGATCGCCGATATTGCGATTATGACAGCGGCTGGCATAACTTCTGCCTGAGCCATGCCGACTGGCTGCTAGATAAGGGCAAGTCTCCCGGGGCGCTGGAATGGGTAAACAAGGCCAGGCCGACCCCGCCGAACCTGTCTTATGTCAACCATCCCGAGGAGTGGCTGATCCTCCATCGGGAGCATTATCTGCGCGGGCTGGCATACAAGGCGCTCGGAGATCAGGCGCGGGCCGAGGAGAGCTTCCGAAAGTCAATCGAGCAGCCGGCGGAGATGCGCTACTTCAAGCCGTGGGAGGATATGATCAACTCCTGGCGGTTCTGGGTTGCGCTGTCCATGGATGAGCTCGGGATGCATCCAGCGGCGAGGGGGATGCTCGCCGGGATCAATACGTATCGCGAGGCCCACGGCCTCATCGCCCTCAAACTCGACAGGCATGAAATGAAGCGCTGGACGGAGAAGGATCCGAATATTGTGGTGGCAGTCAAAGAGCAAACAGGCCCCGAGATATAGGAGGTTGTGGTGGCTTACAAGGGCGTGATCGAGGATTTCAGGAAGGCGATTGGGCTGCAAGAGCCGTCGGTCGTGCCCGTGGTCGCTTGCAGTGAGGAGTTTGACGTCCGGGTCTGCGGGCACGGTGTGACCTATAGTGAGTACAACCGCGACCCGAAGATCATGGCGGAGACCCAGATTGCGGCCGTGAAGCGGTTCGACTACGACTGGGCCTGGCTTCAGGTGGACGACTGCATCGTCTTCGAGGTGCTTGGGGTGGAGGTCCGAGGAGAGGGGAACATCCTCCCGGCGACGGTCGGCTATCTGCCCGCAACCCGCGAGACCCTCAACTCCCTTCCGATGCCCAATCCCCTCAAGGACGGCCGCATGCCCGTGCTGGTCGAGGCCATCAAGCGAGTGAAGGACTTCTTCGGCGATGAGGTGCTGGTCTGCGGGCGGACGGAAGCGCCGTTCTCGTCAGTTGCCCTGCTCTATGGGATCGAAGAAACGATGCTCCTGCCGCTCTTTGACCTCGACCTGCTTAAGGACACGCTGGAGTTCTTTGTGGAGGCTCAGGGGAACTTCGGCATTGCGCAGAAGGAGGCGGGAGCGGATGCAGTTTGGCTTGGCGACTGCAATGCGAGCGGCCATCTCATGAGCGAGGTCTACTTCGCCGATTACGCGAAACCCTATGTGGAGCGGCTGGTAAAGAAGTATGACAAGGTCGGCCTGTGGAGCATCTACCATGCGAGCGAGGAGAAGGTCGGGCATCTCAGGCTTCAGGCCGATATGGGCGTGAGCATCCTCAGCGTCGGGCCGGGGCTCGATATGGCGGTTGCGAAGGAGGCGGTCGGGGACAAGGTGTGCTTGATCGGCAATCTCGACCCGGTAGACGTGCTCATGAGGGGCACGCCTGAGCAGGTGGCGTCCGAGGCGGAAAGGATCATGCGAATCGGCAGGCGGAACGGCAGCTATGTCTTCAACACCGGCGAGATGGTCCCCCGCGACACACCGATCGAAAACATGGAGGCAATGCTGGCGGCGGCAAAGAACGCTTAACCGCCAAGTCGCCAAGAACGCCAAGGGGAATGCAATGGTAAAGCTGAAGACATTATTGGTTCTGCTCCTTGTTCCCGTGAGTGCCGGGGCTGAGTTCCTGCCGCCGGTGGTGACGGTGGGGAAGGTGACAGGGGCTGATGCAGTGTGGAGTCAGCCGGCGCAGATTCAGGGGTTCCTGAATTTCAAGGGCGCGAGTAAGCCGACCCAGCAGACGGAGGTCCGGCTCGCATACGATGACTCGAACCTCTACGCCGCCTTTCGGTGCTATCAGGACGACAATCCGATTGCGGCATACTCGGAGCACGACGGGCCTGTGTGGCGGGACGACTCGATCGAGGGCTTCCTTGATCCTCTGTGTGACGGCAAGACCTACTTCCATTTCATCGCAAATGCCGCGTGCGTGAAGTTCGAGAGCAAGGGGGTCGGCCCGAAGCCCGAATCATGGGATGGGGAATGGCAGGTTGCAATCGCAAAGGAGGACAAGGCCTGGACAGCGC
>DASRZD010000605.1:0-3927 GCA_035686805.1 Armatimonadota bacterium | reverse complement strand
TACGAGCCGGCATTCAGCAAATTCCAGCCGGGACCGGGGGAGGTGTCGAACATCGCCGCCCGGTAGCGCTTCAGGAGCGGCATGTACTTCCTCGCGGGCACGAATTCGCCGAAGGGGACGAGATGGACCTTCGCATACTTGCCGACCATCCCATTCTCAGGCGTGATGAGCAGGGCGGAGTTGTAGCCGTTGCCTGCGTCATCCTCATCGTGTCCGCCGACGAGTAGAGTCGCATGAGTTGCCCTGGCAATGGCCCGGAGCTTGATCTGATCGGCAGGATTGCGTCCGGGGCAGCCGGGGATAACGGACTCCGGCCAGAGGATCAGTCGAGCGCCCCTGGACGAGGCGTCGAGGGTGAGGCGATTGTAGGTATTCCAAACGTTCTCGCGGTAGGCGAGGTTCCAATCGGTGTCCTGATTGATATTGCCCTGGATGACGGCGGCCTTGATCTCCCGGCCCTGGATGGGCCGAATCTCGACTGCTCGGCCGAATATGACGAGACTTATGGCCACTAGAACAACGAGGGTCACCTGGTACATTGCGGTGAGGTGGCCCACCTTGATTCGGCGAGCGGTATAGAGGTTCGCCAGGGCGGCATTGGACATCGCGAGGATGAGTGACACGCCCCAGACTCCCGTGAATCCGGCGATCTGGATTAGGGGCAGGACCTGGTATTGCGAATAGCCGATGTCGCCCCACGTAAACCCCATCATCCCCAGCGACCGAAGCCACTCGATGCTTATCCAGAGCGCAGGCATGAGAACGAACCTGCCCCAGAGTCCCAGCCGGCTGCCGAGCCCTTTTGCCGCGATCACGAAGATCAGCACAAAGAGCGCCTGGAAGATCGCGAGCAACGCCCACGGGAGCGCGCCGAAGATGAGGGTCCAGTACAGGAGGCTGCCGAAGTAGCCGAGGCCGAATGCCAGGCCGCTCAATAACGCCCTTTCCCACGGCAGCCAGTAGGTGTAGTACATCAGCGGGGCGAGCGTGAACCAAGCGAGCCAATGGAGATTCGCCCGCGGGAATGCGAATGAGAGGGCGATGCCGGATATTAGGCTGATAATAAGGCTTAGCATTGAATCAGACAGTTCGTTCTGCTATAATCGGCGCATGAAGCGCTTGTTCGCGGTCGTCATACTCGCGATTCTCGTGACAGGCTGCGCCAGGACTCCCTCAGGGATTGGGACCATAACCCTGCGCGAGATGTCATTCACGATAGATTTCGACGGCCCCATTAACGACAATGACTTCTACTTCGTGGCTATAGACACCTCCGGCGGCGATGACGGCCCTGTCCCGATCTTCCCCGGCCTGGGAACCATCGGCCAGGGCTGGGTCACGGGCTCGGCAACTCACTTCGTCCAGTATCATGCCGGGCAGTACACCATCAACAGGATCACAAGCCTCAATCCGTTTTCCTCAGAGCCGATCGGATCGCCGATCCGGTTCACCATCCCGGAGTTGGGAAGCAAGACCCTCCGGTTCACGATAGACCTCAATGCCATAGACGCCACTGGGCCGTCCGTGGATATTAACATTATCTCCGTTGACCAGCCACTCGCGGACATCCGCCTTCTCGACGGGCTCGGCCTCGGAGGGACTCAGTTCCTCGGCGAGGTCAATATCCAATCCGACCGCACGATCACCAATCAGGAGGACTCCATCCAGCCGGAGACGAGCGGCGATGTCCTCAATCAGAACCAACAGATAGCCCCCGGCCAGCCGACTCCCGAGACCAGCCCGCTGGATATCGTGAACTGGTCTATAACCACTGACGTTTGATGGAAACACGGTGCGGAGTTAGTAATAATAGTTTCCCATGCTCGTGTCCACGGCCTGGCCGTACTGGCCGATGCCGAATCGGTCGGCGGCCCCGAAAGCCTTTATCCGGAACTCCAGGCTGAAACCACGATCGGTTCGGAATCCAGTCTCGTTATTAAAACCGAGCGATACCTCCCAGCAATGGAGGTCTCTCGTCAGCCGGTAGGATTGATAGTCGAATTTCTTCAGGCTTCCGTTCCAGCTAGTGATGCTCTGCAGCCGCCATTTCGGGCTGATGCGCAGATCAACCTGCCCTCTTGCCAATCCAACCTTGCCAGCCTCCATGTCATATCTCGTGCCAAGTTGGAGGGCAAGAACATCGGGTTTCATAATGGCAATCTGGTTTGTGAGAGTCCGCCATCTCCCGCGATTGAGATCATAGCCGGTCGAGATCGAGTACGACATCAGGTCATTCGGATGGGCGGTCAGCCGGAGAGCGACGTCCTGCCAGGGGAAATCATGCTGGCGCAAATCGTATCCGCTGGATAGACTCCATCGGAGCTTCTTCTCTTTCTGGAAATCCATCACGTAACGAAGGTAGTTGTACTTGCCGGTATAGTCGAACCTGAACGGGCTGTAGCCGTTTGATGTCTGGTAGTTGTACGACAGCCTGCTCTTCAGATAGTCGTTATAGCGGGAGGTCCACACGCCTCCGAATTTGAGCACGTGCTGCATCATGTCGCTCGCGTAATACGCCTGCCTGAACCCCGCTTGCAGGTTCAGATCGTTCTTGCTCCCTATGTCGAGCGTCTGGCTGAGGAGGTCCCACTGGAAGAGCAGCCGGTTCTGGGTGGTATCGGAGGGCATCTCATGGTATCGTCCGGCGCTGAGAGAGATTCTCGACGGCAACCCGAACAATAACCCCTTCCCCATCCGATAGCTGTCGGTCGAAAAGTTCAACTCGGGCAGGCGGTCGAGACTGCTGTAGAAGCTGTCGCCCAGGAACGCCTCCCCATCCAGATCGGTCCTCTTGCTGGCGACGAGGGACATGTCATACTTGTCCTCGCGCTGTCTCAACTCCAAGTTCGTACTAAGCTCCCGATCAGAGGCCGTCATGCCGGTGGAGTTGTAGGACCGCTCATCCATCGAGAATAGGGCGCTCAGCTTGTCGCTGAACTGCTGAGTATGCCGCAGGGATGAGGTCGTCGTTTTGCTCGTCCCAAACCCGCTGCTGGCGCTGTTTCGGAAAGTGAGGGCTGTGTTCGCTTTGGAGGTAACATGATCCAGCGCCATTTGCCAGTTTTGCGAGGTACTCGACGGATAGTAAAGATAATTGTTCGTTCGATAGTCGCCGGTGAGGTTCAGGCCTATCGAGCCTATCTTCTGCTGATGCTGAAGTCGTCCGGTGACGTTATTCCCGCCGATCTGCTTGTCGGCAAGGAAATAAAGTGATGCCTTGGTAGACCCGGTTGGGAATGTCATTGAGTGATCTATACCGGCGCCGATCCCCCTCTGCTGCATCAGGTCCAGTTTCACGAAGCCCTGAGCATTGTCGGTGGCCATGTAGGCATAGGAAGTCTTCATAAACATGCCTTCCTCTGCCGACGAGCCGATCTGCGGGAGGAAATTGCGGTTCAGGCCCTTGATGGGGATAACGAGCGTGCTTAGGCTGAAAAGCGTCTTCCCCAATGCACTCATCGAAACTCCGTGGGCGATGATGCGGCTGTTCGGATAGATCTCCAGCTCCCGCGCGCTGAAGAAATAGTGAGGATTATCGAGGTCACAGGTAGTCAGCGTACCGGTCTCCAGCTTGAGGTCATCTTCGTTGCCACTCAGATGGGCGCTGTGGATGTAGGCGATGCCGGTAGCCTTCGCAGTCGGAGCAGTCTGACCTGTCTGACTTGTCTGACCTACCTGGTAAGACAGACTCCCCTGGAGTGGCTGAACATTGACCGAGCTGCTGGCGTTGTTCAGACTCCAGTCCTTAGTCTTGAGGTTCAGGGTAAGGTCTTCGCCCTCGACCGTGTTATCCTTTGTGGAAAGCTTGACCTTGCCATGGAAGATGGCGATATTGGTGTTCATATCGGCTTCGGCAGAGTCCGCGGTGATGGTGTAATCCTTGTAGGCGGCCTGGACATTGCCGGTTGCGGTGACCTTGTCACTCGA
>DASRZD010000604.1:0-4272 GCA_035686805.1 Armatimonadota bacterium | reverse complement strand
CGAATTGCCAGAATCTAGCCGCACCTCTCATCTCTCAGGTGCGGTGTCAGCTCGGTCAGGTCCTGGGCGATATGAAAAAGACAGCATCTGTCAATGTCCTCTTGCGCTACATCATAAACGAGAGGCGTTGGGGCACGACGTTAGCAGCCGTATATGCCTTGATGAAGAACATGCACGGAGTAGCGAGGACGCTGTCCAAACCTTCTTCCACGCTGAACGATGCGGCCGATGCGCTATCAGATCAGTTCTCACTCGGAGCGAATTCCTTAACCGACGGCGAGAACTTCTCTCGACTTATCACGCTCCTCAATTCGTTTATCAAAGAGGTCAAGCGTAAGGTCGCGAAGAATGTAGATGTGGAGAATCTCCAGGGACTGGCCGTGTCCATCAATCGAGAGATCGAGTTGCTGAAGGTTTCGACCGGCAGCCTCGACAAGGTTCTCAACGGCTTCAACGGCTCTATTGCCGCTGAAGGCGCAGTGGCTCTTCAGGCCGTGTACTCGGTCATGGGCGTACTCGGCGAGCAAGGATTGGACAACATCGTCGATGCCATTTATGAGGGTGATCTCTCCAAACTCTTCGACACGAGCGCCATCACCGGAATGCTTGAGGGCCTAGCTCGTAAAAATATAGGAACGGCTCTAGCCTGTTGCTCGGACAACGCAGGCGACGGCGACGCGGCGAAGCGTTTGATTCACATGAACAAGATTCTCGTCGATACGCAGAAGGCCAAAGCCATATATGATAAGTACACATTGACTTATGCGGCCAACCATTTGAAGCACGTTACTGAGAAATCTATCCCGCTGTGGAAGCAACTTCAGAAGGACGTCACCACGATCAGCCAGGCTCCCTGTATGAATAATGGTGAGGACAGCGGAGGGATCCCATTCGGCTTGACTGTTATCTGACCGGTAATATACTGCTCTTGAACGTGTGTTCTCGTTCTACAGAGGTCTTACGTGAACAGTTTCCAGCGAGCTTTTGACGCGGGGTTCCGTGAGGAACTACATAAACAGGCTAAGTTTAAGCTACCCAAGCTCTTTGGGAAGAAGTCCCTTTTGTCCCGTCCCTTAGGTCTTTTAGCCGCGTTGCGCGGAAAGCCGAGAAAGAAGAAATAACGGTGGACTACGGTGTAGTGACAGTAGAGCCCGACGGGCTCACTATTCTAAGTTCAGGAACAACGCCGAGGATGGTCCGCGGTCTCGACTCTCTCTATCAGATGGTCGTCATGGAGTTCGCTTCCTCTTCCGTAGCGGGAAGCGGTGGGTCCGGTTTCTTCGAAGCCCTCTTCTCTACGCCGCCGGCCGACACCGATACGTCACGAATTTACGAAGCCTTTCGCCGGGCGAGGGCCAACCTCTTTTCATACCAAGGCGGACGAAGTGGGATGTCTCCCGACGAAACACTCAAGGAGTTGACGCTTCTCGATCTGCGGCCGGTTCCCGAACTGGCTACGTGGGAGACCGATATTCAAATCATCAATTCGGAAAACGAAGAGGTCATTCGGACCTTTTCCGGTCCGGAGGAAACAGTATGAAACACGACGACGCTTTCTACCGAGCCTTCAGAGACGAACTCGAGAAGGAAGCCTGGATTCCTCAGGCTCTTGCTCTCGGTGCCCGGGTTGGGGGCGCTATCCTGGGGGCGGGTAAGGCCGCAGGTGCTGGTGCGCGTGTAGCCGGTGCTGCGGCAGGAAAAGCCGGCGGCGGACTCGTGTCCAAGTTGAAAGGTGCCGCAGGCACCGCGGCCTCGTATGCGCCGTCGTTCTTGGGCGGAGGCGGTCAGAAGCAGAAAAAGAGTAACACGTATGTTTAACACCGATATATTCTGGCACGGTTTTGCGAGTGAACTCGGCAAGGTCGCCGGTTTACCCTCGTACTTGCGAGGGAAGTCGAGTGGCGCGTTTGCTCCGGGTTCTTATGCCGCGAAACGAATTAAAGCAAAACAATTAGGGAGTTACGCCGCCGGCAATATCCGAAGTTCTAATCCAGTAAAACGACAGAAAGCGATGCAGGCTGCCGAGGCCGGCGAGCAGATTAAACCTAGACTCCCGAAGCCTCTTCCCGGAGCCCAACCGAAAATAACAAATCAGTACGTGCGACCCAAGACACCAGAACCTTCTACGCCGGCGAGTGTCGGCGCCACAAAGAATACGGCTGTCCCTCCGGCTCCCGCTGAACCTCCTGCACCAAAAACTAAAGGCGCGTCTCCTATCAAGCGAACACTCAGGGGTGATATTAAGAGCGTCGGAGGCGCGGCAATGGGCGCCGTACAGAACATGGCTCCGTGGATGATCATGGACAAGATGCAGGGCGGAGCCGCAGCCAAACCCAAATCCAGTAACGTCTACACTTAAACGAGGAAGCGATGTCCATACATCCAGACCAGGTTGACCTCGGCGAGATCTCGATCTTGACCCAATGGGATTGCCCGTCGGGTGTGGCCGCAGGCATGTCTGTCTATCAAACGGCGGCCAATGCCGTGGATAAAGCTGATAACGGAAGCATTGCTACGATGCCCTGCGTGGGCGTTGTTCTTTCTAAACCAACACCCACGACGTGTCTCGTGACACGCCAAGGGATCGTGAATGGGTATCCACCCTTTACTTTCATTCCAAAGGAAACGTATTACGTCGGTACGAACGGAAGCATTGTAAATAGCCTGGGCGTCCCGACAACTCCTGGCGTCGTTGTTCACGAAGTCGGATTCGCGAAGAACGATACATCACTGGTCGTCGTACTCGACGCAGATCACACGGTTCTTTAATTTAGGAGCAGGAAACTATGGCACTTTATGTTCTAGGTTTGGACAGCACCGCGAAGCAAAACAAAAGGCTTACGTGGGCTACCACTTCCATTGTGAACGTCGATGCGGCGGCGGAGGGAGCAGGTTCTTCCGAAGAAATCGCACGCGCGGATCACAAGCACTCAGTGACGGTTGCTACGCCTACGGGAGTTGGTACAGCAAACGCCGCAGGATCATCGGATTCGCTGGTACGTGCCGATCACGTCCACGCGAAGTACTACACGCTGAGTTCTCTTGACGGGACCGGTCTTTCTCTATCGGGAATGACCACGCCCGTCCTCACCATCGACACCGGATCTACTGTGGACTTCTCGTCCGCAACTCCTGTCTGGACTTTCGGAAACGAGACGCCAGCAGAAGGTCTCTTCGTTACGGGTACGCCGGTCGACGCCAACCATGTGGTCAACAAGACCTACGTGGACAACGCCGTGACGGGTATTGTGTGGAAGGACCCGGCCGTCGTGCTGACTCTCGTCGGCAATGCCGCGTGCGCTACGATCAACGGTCTCTCCCCCACGGCCGGTGATGCCTATGTCGTGACAGACGCGAGCACCATCACGTTGGGAAGTATTTCGACGGCCATTGGCGACATCGTCGAATACAACGGGACCATCTGGGTTCGTCTCGAAAACGGGGCAGGCGGTTTCGTTCCTGCGGGCACACGAGCCATCATCTCTACCACTACGGCGGTCATCTCGCCCTACTCTACATCCACGGACGAGGGTAAGATCGTCGACTTCACCGGTGCCTCGAACACGGGCGTGGACACGGGCGATGCCGTGGACGGCAATGCGCTGCTCCTCCAGGACGCAGGGCACGTGGGCTACCACGACAACGAAGGTTACGTGTTCGAAGGTACGGTTCCAACCGGCTCCTGGATCCTCTTCACTGGCGCAGGAACCATCAACGCAGGCGCGGGTCTGACCAAGAGCGGCAACACGCTCAATGTCGGCGCGGGAACGGGCATCGCGGTCGGCGCGGATACCGTCGCCGTCGACGTCACCGCCAGTCTGAATATTACGGGCGACTGGAACTTCGGAACCGGCGCTGGCATCCTCGGTCTTCCGACCGCAGCCAGCACCACCGAGGGAGACATCTGGTACGTTACAGCGGGCGACAGGGTGGCTTTCTATGCCGTCGCCAGTGTCAAGACCGTGTGGGATGATGCAGCTCTTGCAGCGTCCTCCGCGCAGTACTCCGTACTGGTTGCCGACGCATCCACCGGATGGGTCGAGGACACGGGATTCAAGGTCACTTCCGGCGCAGTCACCACAGGTTCATGGACGGCGACAGCCGTAGCGGCGGGTTACGGCGGAACCGGCCTCGACACCAGCGGCTCAACAGGTGTTGCCACAGTCTCGGCCGGAACATGGTTCGTTGCCTCGAGTCTTGCCGCGAACCTGGGCGGTACGGGACTCACGACGTACACGGACGTCGGTCGTATTCTTTATTCCTCAGGGGCAA
>DASRZD010000603.1:0-21030 GCA_035686805.1 Armatimonadota bacterium | reverse complement strand
GATTACCTGGTTGATAGGCAGCAGGTGTAAGCGCAGCAATGCGTTCAGCTTAGCTGTACTAATCGGTCGAGCGGCTTGACCATTAATCACTCGCCCATGACCTCGGTCATGAGCGAATGATTATTCGAGATGTATCGGTTATCTATCCACTATGCAGTTCTCAATGAATGTTTCAATCACAAGCATGAGATGACACTTACGTCTCATCTCATGCTTGTGATTTGCTGGTGACCATACCGGAGGGGGTACACCCGTTCCCATCCCGAACACGGCAGTTAAGCCCTCCAGGGCCGACGGTACTTCCCCGGCAACGGGGCGGAAGAATAGGTCGTCGCCAGCTTAAGTAATAACCCGTTGGTTCTCTGAGCCAACGGGTTATTTGTTCTTTGTGCTCCTCCCAGCGCATGTGATATACTATTGCCAACATGCGACTATTCCCAAATGCCAAGCGTGCGAAAGCCCGCCTTCTATGCGAGTTCGAGGGGAAGAGAATACTCGACGTAGGCTGCGGGGCCGCCAAGACCACGGGAGCGATCGGCATAGACCGCAGGCCGTGGAAGACCCGCCCCTCGGAAGTCCAAAGAGACATAGACCACGACCTGACGATCTTTCCCTGGCCCATCGAGGACAGCTCTTTCGACCTGGTGATTTGCTCTCATGTCATGGAGCACTTGCCCGATACCGTGAAGACCATGGAAGAGCTGAACCGGATTACTAGGTCAAGAGGTAAGGTCTACATCGAAGTCCCCCACTACACTTGGTTCGAGAGCTTCCGCCACTATGAGCACAAGCACTTCTTCACCGTCGGCTCGTTCGACTATTTCGTCAAGGGCAATCCTCACTACAAGACCGATTTTACGATAGTGGATAAGTACATCTTCTTCGACGATCTCGCCTACCTTACCGGCGTCGGCTTCCTTGCGAATGCCTTCCAGCGCCTGTACGAGAAGAGGTTCGGGTTCATCTTCCCGGCCACTTCCTTCTTTGTCGTTCTGCAGGTAGACAAAGGAGAGTAACCAATGGATCTGAACAGCGTGATAGAAAGCATCCATGCGTCCCGCAAGTACTTCCTGAATCACATCAAGGGACTTCGGCAAGACCAGTGGGATTGGAAGCCTTTCCCTGAGTGCAAGTCAATCGGGGAGACTCTCGCTCATCTCATCGCCGATGATCGAGCGGCCATCCACATCCTGGAAACCGGCCAGTTCCCCGACTTCAGCTCCATCCTGGAACATACACCAGATCCGATCAAGCTCCAGACGCTCCTTACCCAATCTCACGAGAACCTGGTCGCATTTCTGTTGAACAAGTTCTCCGACACTTCGTTGGATACGCCGGTGAATTACTTCGAGGGCGTCATCTCTCTAAGCCAGGCCATATTGGGCATCTCCTCCGAGGACTACTACCACGCTGGGCAGGTGGCCTTCATCCGCCTGGCGACCGATCCCGAATGGGACTACTACCAGCAAGTCTACGGCTGGGGCGAGTAGGCTAGGTCAGGAGTTGCGGCGGATTCCCCACCTGGTCAGAATCCTCAGAAGCCACGCGCACGATCTCCGGAACCGAGAGCGTATCGCCATCAGACCCCCGGCCTCCCTGTACAATGGCTTCGTCACGAAATCGGTCTGATCGGAGTAGGTTACCTCGTCAGGTGACCGCTCGCGCCATTGCTTCAGGATCATCCCTTCCTCGCTGGTGAGGTGCTCATAGCTCCCCTTCGAGGCGCAGTGATGATCATGCCGCTCGTAGAATTCCAGTCTCGCCTCGCGCTCCGATCTGTCGAGGTATCCGTAGTGCTTCACATAGACATCAATGTACCGCACGAGGCCCGGCAGGTTGCCTGGAATGCTCCCGCAATGCAGATTCCCACCATGTTCGGTTCTTCGAGCCGCAGCTCCCTCGGATCCATCCCCAGGCCTGGTGACGCGAAAGAGCCTTGGCAGGGTTGGAGAAGCACACTTGCCATCCACGCGGTATTGATCCTCCAAGTTCCACATATACAACCAGTGGAATCCCAAGCACGTCACTTCCGGCGGGCAGAGAGCAATCTCCCTCCTGATGGTCGTCCCGGCAGCGTCCTCCAGAACCTCATCCCCGTCCAATGCGAGTATCCAGTCAGGATTCTCATCCAACGCCCAGTGGAGCAGAAGGTCCTTATCTCGCGCCTCATCCAACGACTTGCCGCTCTGGTACTCATAACGCACCACCTTGGGATGCGCGCGGCAGATATCGGGGGTGCGGTCAGTGGAGCCGTCGTCCAGTATGACGAAGCTATCCGCCACGCGTGACGCCGCCCAGCACCTGGGCAATCCACTGCTCTTCGTTCTTGATGCGCATCACGCAGACGATTTTCGGCTGACTGGACTGGTTCACTCTCCAAATGTTATGTCCGACCGGGAACGATTGTCAAGTAGCTACGTATCAATATTTGACAACTACTGCTAACGACGATATACTGTTCACCGTTCACTGTTCACTGTTAACTGTTTACCAAAGAGGGGCTCATGGAGTTGGATCTTTCGGACCTGTTCACCATCGAGCAGGCGGCTCAGTACCTGAAGGTCAGTCAGTCGTCCATCAGGTCATACATCCGCCAGGGCAAGATGAATGCCTACCGGGTCGCCGGCAAGCGCAAAGTGCTCATCCCTAAGCCCGAACTGCTTCGATTGCTCGAGCCCGCCCGACCGGAGGACGGCCGGCAATGATCCGGGAATTCGCCGAACTGCTGCGATACAGGGAACTGCTGCTGAATCTGGTCGTTCGCGATCTGAAGATCCGGTACAAGAACTCCGTGCTTGGATTCTTCTGGTCTCTGTTGAACCCATTGCTTCAGGTCGCCACCATCACCATCGTGTTCAAGATTATCCTTAAGCTCGGAGTAGATAACTACTCAGCTTACCTGCTGTGCGCATTCTTACCATGGACTTTCTTTCAGATGTCAGTTGCCGACTCGGCGATGTCCGTGCCATTCCACGGCAACCTGGTAAAGAAGACCTACTTCCCCAGGGAGATCCTGCCGGCATCGGTAGTTCTCTCGAACCTGGTGCACTTCATTCTTGCGCTCGGAGTATTCTTCGTCTACCTGCTGGTGATTGGCTCGCCCATACGGATCACCTGGCTGCTGCTTCCGGTAGTCGTGCTCATCCAACTGCTGCTCAACCTGGGAATCGCCTTTTTCGTATCGTGCCTGAGTGTCTTCTACAATGACGTCAAGTACATGGCGACGGTCGTCCTGAACCTGCTCTATTTCGCCCTGCCGATCATGTACTTCATCGAGCATGCCTTCAGTTCCGATCGCATACCCGATTCACTGAAGCCCGCGCTCTACTATTGGAATCCGCTTGCACTGCTGCTGACTGCCTACCGGAAGATCCTTCTGCCGCCGTTCAACACTGCCACGCTGCACGACATACCGTTCAACTACTGGTATCTCGCTCTCGCCGGCGTGACCTCACTGGCGATCTGCCTGGCAGGATATGCGTTTTTCAACAGCAAGAAATGGCGCTTCGCGGAGCAACTATGATGGAAGCGATCACAGTTCAGAATCTAGCCAAGACCTTCCGCCTGAGTCACGACCGGCCGGGGTCATTGAAGGCGCTCGCACTCGCATTCCGGCGCATGAAGCTGGAGAACCTCTATGCCCTGAAGGGGATCAGCTTCTCGGTCAAGGCCGGCGAGACAGTCGCGGTCATCGGCAAGAATGGGTCCGGCAAGAGCACGCTTCTTGGCATCATGGCTCGTGTCTACAGGCCCACGAGCGGAGCAGTCACCATGAACGGCCGGGTTTCGAGCCTGCTGGAGCTTGGGGCGGGCTTCCATCACGAGCTGACGGGCATCGAGAATATCTATCTGAACGGCTCGATCCTTGGCATGCGCAGACGAGACATTACCAAGCGCCTGGATGCCATCATCTCCTTCGCCGCACTGGATCCCTTCATTGACGCCCCGATCAGGACTTACTCCTCGGGCATGGTCATGCGCCTCGGGTTCTCCGTTGCCATTCAGGTTGACCCCGACATCCTCCTCGTGGATGAAGTCCTTGCCGTTGGTGACGAGAGTTTCCAGAAGAAATGCTACGCCAAGGTCCGCGAGCTCCAGTCCGCCGGCAAGACGATCATCTTCGTCTCCCATGATCTCGATGCCGTGAGGGAAGTCGCTACCCGAGCGATCTGGCTGGATTCAGGCGAGATACGGGCGGATGACGGCGTCGAGTCCGTCCTGGACGCATATCTCGCCCAAAGTGAGGGCCGGCCTTGAAATGCCCTGTCTGTGGAGGGGAGAGATGGCGGACGACCGTCGTCGGCAAGGGCTTCCATATCACCGAATGCTCCGCCGGCTGCATCGGTAGGACTGTCCCGCCTCCCGAGTACTCGCCCGACCTACCCGAAGGCGCGCGTGTGGAAAACCTGAGGGGTGAGGATTCCGGGCATTTTCGGCTTGCCGCCGAGATCGTGGACATAGTCGGTCGAGTACAACCTTCCGGCAAGCTGCTGGACGTAGGCTCGGGCTGGGGGCAGCTTCTGAAGCTGGCAGGCGACGGAGGCTATGATGCGGTAGGCCTCGAGGCATCCGCTGGGGCGGCAGATATTTCTCGCCAGGCATTCGGCGTCAATGTGATCGAGGGCTCATTCCCCGATTACCGGTTCGAGCCCTGCTCATTCGACATCATCGTGATGAACCACGTCATCGAGCATATTGAGGACATGGTCAGGGTGCTTGCTGAGGCTCGCCGAATCCTCAAGCCGGGAGGAGTGATCGCGATCTCCGCTCCGAACTTCAATAGCCTGATGAGTCGGGTGAAAGCCGAGCGCTGGCAGGGACTCCAGCCATCTCAACACATTTGGCAGCTTTCGGCAGACACGGTCGCAATGCTACTCCAGGGTGTCGGGTTGACCGTCATACTCGTCCGTCATGGCAGACTCGACTACCGTCGGGGGAACGGTTCATTGCCGAAATGGCTGGCCTTGCGGATGATTCTCCGGCTGGCGGACGTATTGAAAATGGGTGACAATATGATCGTCCTGGCTCGGAAGCCAATGGGCTCGCATCTCAAGGAAGGCGGATAGAGGTGCCGGAAGCGCCGACCGTTTCCATAATCATCGTTAGCTGGAACACCCGGGACGCCCTCAAGCGATGCCTGCAATCGGTGTATGCGCACGTGCCGCCGATCAGCTTCGAGGTCATCGTTGTGGATAATGCTTCGGAGGACGGCAGCCCCGAAATGGTGGCGAAGAAGTTTCCTAAGGCAAAGCTCATCCGCAGCAAGACGAACCTAGGCTTTGCAGGCGGCAATAACCTTGGTCTGCGCGAGTCCCACGGGCGATTCGTGATGCTCCTGAACTCCGATGCCCAGCTGACTCCCGGGTCAGTGGCTCGAATGATCGAATTCATGGACGCGCATCCGGAGGTCGGACTGATCGGGCCGAAGCTCCTGTCACCGGATGGCACGCTGCAAATCAACGGCCAGAGATTCCCGACGTTCGTGAGGGAGGTGCTTGGGGTACTGAGGGTGTCCAAGCTCGTCCCTTCGCTCGCCAAACTTGGGTGGGGCAGAGATGATTTCGACCGCAATGCGGAGGTGGATTCGCTGGCGGGGGCATGCATGCTTGCCCGCAAGGAGGCAGTGGATTCGGTAGGCCTGTTGGACGAGCGGTTCTTCATGTATTTCGAGGATGTGGATTGGTGCCGGCGGATAAAGAAGGCTGGCTGGAAGGTATGGTATATCGGCGAAGTGAGCATAGTACACGGCTGGGCGCAGAGTGCGAAGAAGCAAGGCATCATGAGGTCGCATTACATGCTGCATCGGAGCCGCTGTCTCTACTTCCGAAAGCATCATGGCCCGATGCAGGCAGGGCTCATCGGTCTCATATCAGGCATGGAGTATCGGGCTTTCGCCTTCAAGTATCGCCACCGGCCGGAAGGCAAACCTTCATGAAAGTAGGCATGCTCACAAGCGTCGGAGATCGCTGCGGAATCGCCGAGTACTCGCAAGACCTGGCGGACGGCCTGCGAAAGCTGGTGGATCTGGATGTCGTCGCTGTCTGGGACCGGTCATCTCCCTGGAATGCCTACCTGGCCCAGTCTACCGAGCGGCTGAACACAGCGGACGTTGTTCATATTCAGCATGAGTACTCCTTCTGGGGCAGCGTCCTGCCCCGGCAGAACAGGTTCTTCGAGCAGGTGGCGGGCATTGGGAAACCGATCGTCCTGACTGCCCACACGCTTGATCCGACTACCCAGGTTCTCGGCCTGCACCTGCCCGGACCGCTCCCTCGCAAGGCGCTGAAACTCATGCTGGCTTACTATCCTCCATATCGCCAGACTATCGAGCGAGCGACGTTTCAGATCGCCGACAGGATCATCATTCATGACTCATTTGCCGCGGGAAAGCTGGAGGGTCGGGGAATCCCCAGGTCGAAAATGGGGATCATCCCGATGGGAATACCGGCAGCCAATCTGGAGCCCGGCCTGGGAGACGCCTTCCGACGCAAATTCGGCCTCGAGGGACGGAAGCTCATCACAGTATTCGGCTTCGTTCGGCCGGGCAGGGGATATGAGACTGCCCTGGACGCACTGACGAAGCTGGGGAATGACGCAGTGCTTATCATAGCGGGCGGACCGCAGACTGAGTCGCAAAAAGCCTATGTGGATTCCTTGTCCGCCGACATCGAGGTTCGAGGGCTCAGGGATCGGGTAGTGATTACCGGCTATCTGCCGGATGAGGAGGTCCCCGGGGCGATGCAGGCGGCCGACATTGCGCTCATCCCGCAGGAGCACGGAACGGGCTCTTATTCGCTCATGGTGGCTCTCGGCTACGGCAAACCGATTCTGGCTTCGGACCTCCGCTTCTTGCTGGAGTTCGAGGATGTGCTGTGGACGTTCAAGCGCGGAGACAGCGAGGATCTGGCTGGCAAGCTCAGAATCTTGTTGGAGGATGAGGAGACTAGGAACCGGCTTTCGGGAAAAGCCCTCGCTTATGCTAAGGATCATTCATGGGATAAGATCGCCGAGAAAACGGTGGAGGTGTATCAGGAACTAATATGAATACAGATCCCTCCGCATTACGCATTACGGATTACGCATTGCGGATTGCCTTCGCCACAACCTGGAACGATCAATGCGGGATAGCAGTCTACTCCCGCTCGCTGGTCGCCCACCTGGAAAAGCATGCGCAAGTGCAGATCATCAGCCTCGATCGCGAGCATAGGATGCAGCTCAATCAATTGGCTCAGCAGATGAACACCGGCGACGTCATCCACATCCAGCATCAGTATCCGTTCTTCGGCGGGATGGCGCTCCACCGGAACTGGTTCGGGCGGCTGCTGAGGAAGCTATGGAAGCCGCTGGTAGTAACGGTCCACGAGTTGGACATGGGCGAGGATGATCTCTGGCCGATCAATATGTACAAGCCCTGGTTCAACGGCCATATCTTCGGCGCGCCCGAGATTGACCGCATTATCGTGCATATCAGGGAGCATCGGGATCTGCTCGTGAACCTTGGGGTCGAGCCGGAGGACATCAAGATCGTGCCCGAGGGAGTCCCTCATGTGCTGGAAACGAGTATTTCCACTGAGGGTGCCAAGTCAGAACTCGGGCTCGCCGGAAAGAGGGTTGTCACCATGTTTGGCTTCGTTGTTAGGCGGAAGGGCTATGAGGTTGCATTGGAGGCCCTGTGCGAGCTGCCGGACGACGTTGTCCTCCTCGTCGCAGGCGGATGTCATCCCGACGACCGAACCGGCTTTTTCGAGGAGCTGAAGGCAAAGTCATCCGACCGAGTGATCGTCACCGGCTATCTGCCCGATGATCGAATCCCGGTCGTTATGGCGGCGACCGACGTGATAGCAGCGCCATTCACCGAGATGAGCAACTCAGGCAGCATCATGCGGTCAATCGCCTACGCGAAGCCGATTGTGGCGTCAGACCTTCCCGCCACTCGCGAGATCAACGAGCGCCTGCCGTGCCTGGTTCTAGCTCGTGCGGGCGATCCGCAGGATTTGGCCTCCGGGATTCGCGGCCTGCTCGACGACCCTCGAAATGCCGTCGAGGCGGTTCAGGCCTATGCCCGGGAGTTCACCGTCGCCCGATCTGCCGAAGAGACTGTTGCCATATACAAGGAGCTGCTGGTCTGAGCACCAAGCACTATGCACCAGGCACTAAGAATAGGCATTGACGCGAGATTGATACAGGGACCGTTCACCGGCGACTCGACCTACTGGCGAGGGCTGATCGAGGGCTTGTCACGCCTGGACGCAGATCTGGTCCTCTACCTCGACGGCAAGCTCCCTAAGCCGGAGATTCCCGTCTCCCGGGATATTCCCGTCAGAGTCCTCCAGGCATGCTGCAGCCGGGTCTGGAGCGCATGGACCTTCCCGCGAGCGCTGAAAGAGGACGGCATTCAGGTGGCCCACGTGCAATATACCATCCCGCCGAGGATGCCATGCCCGACGATCACCACCATCCATGACGTCTCATTCAAGCGCCTCCCCGAGTTCTTCACGCTCAAGGACCGCCTGATCCTGAACTGGTCTACGAAGCGAGCGTCGAAGAAAGCGGCTCGAATCATTGCGCCCTCTCAGCATACGAAGAAGGATCTGGTTGGTCTCTACGGCATGGATCCTGGCAAGATCGCCGTCACCTATGAAGGCGTGGACAAGCAGTTCCAGCCGATGGACCGCACCACCGCCATCGGTCTGATCAGTGAAAAGTACGGCATTCAACCGCCGTTCGTCCTGACCCTGGGAGTCATCCAGCCGCGCAAGAACCTCGGCCGCCTGATCGAGGGTTTCGCCGGGCTGAAGGGAAATGAGGACTTCAAGCATAAACTAGTCATAGTCGGGAAGCAAGGTTGGAAAGAGGCTGACCTCCAGGGTCGCGTCACTGCGCTCGGCCTGGCGAACGACGTCATCCTCACCGGCTACGTGCCTTATGAGGACCTGCCGGCCTTGTATAGTGCGGCGGATGTATTCGTCTATCCATCGGTCTATGAGGGATTCGGCCTGCCGCCGTTGGAGGCCATGGCCTGCGGGACGCCGGTGATCACTGGTGATCGCTCCTCCCTGCCGGAAGTCGTCGGCGAAGCGGGAGTAATGGTTGATCCCTATGACCCCGACGCCTTCGCAAAGGCGATGGCGAAGGTCCTGTCGAGCGAGTCACTCCGGGCGGAGATGAGAACCCGAGGCCTCTCCCAGGCGAGCAAGTTCTCCTGGGATAAGATGGCCAGCGAGACGTTGGAAATCTACCGCGAGGTAGCCAGGTAGTTCCCTCCCCACCTGAGGGGGAGGGCTAGGGTGGGGGGAAAGTGCGCAGTACCATCGGAAAAACCAATACCCGAAACGGCTTGCTGTTCACCGCACCGGCCCTCATCGGCCTGGCGGTGTTCACGGTCTATCCGGTCGTCTCCCTGCTCTACTACAGCTTCTGCCGCTATTCGGCCCTGAAGCCGCCGTCGTGGGTCGGCCTCGGCAACTACCAGTCGCTCATGCACGACCAGCTTTTCGCCGAATCGCTCTACAACACGCTCTATTACACCGTTCTCGCCGTCCCGTTGGGGATCATCACCGCATTTGGCCTGGCGGTCCTCCTGAATGCCAAGGTCAAAGGACTTGCTTTCTTCCGAACTATCTTCTACCTCCCCTCGATCGTCCCTGTAGTCGCAAGCTCGGTCCTCTGGCTCTGGATCCTAAATCCCGACTACGGCCTGGTCAACCTGCTTCTTCGGCATCTCGGCCTTCCGGAACGTGGATGGCTCGCGGACCCCGCCTGGTCGAAGCCTGCCCTGATTCTGATGAGCACATGGGGAGTTGGAGGCTCGGTTGTGATTTATCTTGCTGGTTTGCAGGATGTACCTCAGGAATTGTATGAGGCATCCAGCATTGACGGCGCGAACGGCTGGCAGAAGACCTGGAATATCACAATTCCATTTATGAGTCCGTATATCTTTTTCACAGCCGTGATGGGAATCATCGGCAGCACGCAGTATTTCACTCAGGCGTGGGTCATGACGGGAGGCACCGGCGGCCCGGCGAACTCTACGATGTTCTTTGCGATGTATTTATTCCAAAACGCCTTCCAGATGTTCAAGATGGGATACGCATGCGCCATGGCCTGGCTGCTTTTCATCATAATTCTGGCGGCGACTCTGCTGCTTTTCAGATCCTCGGCGAGGTACGTATACTATGGCGGGCGCTAGGAGCACAAAATCCGCGGGCCGTGGAATCACCTACCTGGCGCTGGCCGTGTTCAGCGCGGTGTTCTTCCTGCCGTTCCTCTGGCTCGTCTCGACTTCCGTGAAGCCCGACGCCCAGATAATGGCCATCCCGCCGAGGTGGATTCCCAATCCATTCCAATGGAGCAACTACTCGAAGGGCCTCACCTTCGTCCCATTCTTCACCTTCCTGAAGAACACGCTCATCATCTGCACGGCGAACGTCGTCGGCGTCCTGCTCTCCTGCCCCCTGGTGGCATACGGCCTCTCGGTCATCAACTGGAAGGGGAGGGACATCCTGTTCGTTATCATCCTCAGCACCATGATGCTCCCGTTCCAGGTCGTGATGGTCCCCCTGTTCAGCATCTACACCTGGCTGAGGTGGATTGACACCTTCCTGCCGCTCACTGTGCCGGCGTTCCTGGGGAATGCGTTCTTCATATTCCTCCTGCGGCAGTTCTTCATGACCATCCCGAAGGACCTGCTTGACGCCGCGAAGATTGACGGCTGCACCGAGTTCCAGACCTACCGCCGGATCGTCCTCCCACTCTCGAAGCCGGTGCTCGCGACGGTCGCGCTCTTCGCCTTCATGGGCTCGTGGAACGACTTCCTGGGGCCGTTGATCTTCCTCTTCGACCAGTCGAAGTACACCGTCTCGCTGGGCCTGGCGATGTTCTCCAGCCAGTATGGCTCATATTGGGGCATGCTAATGGCCGTCAGCACCGTCGTCACCGTCCCGATAATAGTGCTCTTCTTCTTCACCCAGCGGACGTTCATTCAAGGGATCACTCTTACGGGGATTAAGGGATAATAGCTTACCAGCCGTCGGATTAGTGGGTTCCACCCCGAATTGAACCGCGGGGCGGATTCTTGAATCAATCGGGCGCAACGATATACTCGGCCAGTCGCCAGGGCGATCAACGTCCGAAAAAGGACAGAAGAGTCTAGAAGTTCGACGAGAAGTTCGCAGACTCAGCCTTGGAATCAGTGGCTCTTGAGGCTCAGAATATTAAACGCGTATCAGGCAGCATTGACTTGGAGATTACAGTTAGTTCACACTTGGCCAAAGGGGAATGGGATTGACAAGTGGTGACGGGTATGTCCGTGCATTGAACGATACATCACCAGGACACCACTTGACAAATGTGGAAGTGGGAGCGTATCTTGGCAGCCGCCTCACGCTAGGCCTCAATGCGAAAGCTGCTTGGGTTGTAAGGATCTATTGTTCTTGAAAGACAGTCACTGAGGTGGCTGGCATCTCTGATAGAGCGCCCGTCGAGTGGAGTAGTTTCATGACTAGACTGCACAGACTCTCTCCAGACTTCCGAATCATGATCCTCATAGGCCTAGCCCTCTTCATGCCCACGGCCACCTGTTCTCAGCCCTCAGATTCGATCTGTTTCTGCAAGCCGTATACCTGGCTCTTCGGCGAATGGGTTGCACCACCACGCTTGCCGCTGGTGGCTGATATCAACGGCGACAACTATGCGGACCTCATCTATGCTTCGCCGGCAGAAAGGCTCGTTGACATTTCGCTCAGCGGTAAGGGACTCAAGCCCCTGCGTGGCCGGCGGCTCCTGGAAGATCTGCCGCAGACAGTCCTCAGCATGTGCGCATGTTCCAACCAGAAGACAGGTATTATTGCCATATTAGGGGCAGATGGCATGTTGACCCAGGCGCAAAGTGATGCCAGGGGAAGCTGGAAAGCAACCGGTGCGGGCAGGATAGCGGACATCAGAGGAAAGGGTTGGCTGGTGAGTGGCAGCTTTGTGTCCCTAGACGAAACTGACCTTGCCGTTATCGCTCCGTCTGGCGTCGTTCGCCTGGTAGCTTTGGAGACGGGCAAGTCGCATGGCTGGCTGCGGCTGCCCGAAGGAATCATCTCAGCGGCAGCCGGAGACGTTGACGGTGACGGATTTGCGGAATTGGCACTGCAAACAAAGACAAAAGTGACACTATATAGGCTTCGGGAAACCGCTCAGAAAATGCTGTCCCTAGCCAATCCAAAGGGCCAGCAGGCATTGGCGATGGGTGATGTGAACGCCGACGGTAAGGCAGACTTGCTAGCAAATGGCTGTATCCTCCTGGGCCCGGATCTCAAGAAAAAAACCTTTCTTGATGGCTGGGAGGGCTTTCGCAAGCCGGTATTAGCGTTCCTGGCAGATATGAACGATGACAACCTGGCAGATGTAGTGGTTCAACATGAGGGACCGGATTACTATGGAAGCCTTGAGTCTGATTGTGATATCTACCTAACCTATCACAAGAACGACTCGGATTGGGATGACGACGGCTTGGATAATGTGGACGAAGAAAAGCTGGGCACAGATCCAACAAACCGCGACACGGATAATGATGGCTTGCTTGACGGCTGGGAGGTGCATGGCTTTGGAGAAACCGATTTTCCGGCGATGGGCGCCTCGCCTTTGCATAAAGACGTGTTCATCATGAATGTGCCGGCCAACGGAACCTCCTGCAAGGAGATCGAGCGGCAGATGAAGGACGTTGTTGTGCCCTTCTTCGCGAAGCTACCATACAAGAACTTGGACGGTACTCAGGGTTTTGCCATTCATTCTACCGTCACGCCCCCGCTTTCAACAGAACAAACAAATGGCAAGGGTTGGGAGCAACTTGCTGACGAGTTGTTCCCCAGAGACAGCGTCGGGAGTTGGCATTGGATGGAGATATCCGGCATATTCGGAGGCGGCCAGTCCGCCTTACTTGCTGATGTGGGCTCTACCGGCATGGATTCCTGGATTCACGAGCTTGGCCACCAGCTAGGTCTTACTCATTCTGGTAAGTGGAGTGCCAGTTCCCCCACATACTTCAGCTTGATGAACTATGCCTACAGCAGCCAATTCAACGGCAAGCCATCAGACATCCGTTTTAGCACGGGAGAGCTGGCAAGCTTGGTATTGAACGAGCGGCATCTGCAGGAAAGGATTCCATATCCATATGAAAAGCTAAAGTGTCTCTGGGGCAAACCCTATGAATTCCGTGTAAAAGCCCTTAGCCCGAACGAAACCTGGGTTGATTGGAATTGGAACGGTATTCTTGACCTGAGACCGGTCGGGACGGATATCAATTGGTTGGAAGTCACGAATCTGGGCCCGGAGTTCAACCTGAGTGGTAGACCGATAGATGCAAACACGGCCTATCAAGACTATACCGATTTCACGCCGAAGTTGGCGGTATACGATGGGAATCTGTACTGCCTGGTGGTGAGACGGCCACCGCTAGACCCCAAGGCTGCTCGGCCAGGTTTCGGACGGCTGATGATCTCCCGCTACAAGGGCCATCATTCTTTCGAACCCGGGTCGGTGATCGACAACGCCGTGACTGGCGATCCCTCTGCAGTTAGCGATGGTAAGGCCTTATACGTTTTTTATCCAACCGCCAGCGGTGTTGTATATCGCTTTGGGAAGCCGAATGGCCTAAGCGCTCCTATTCTTGTTTCGGAAAGCATAGGCCTGCAGGTGCGAGCCTTTGTTTGGAAGTCAACTGTCTATGCGCTCTTTTACCCTGGTCCTGAGCGAAATATAGTATACCGCTCGGTTAAGGAAAGCATTCTCGGAACTGCGCGAGATCTGGGCATCAAAAGCACGACCCCGCCTGGGATAGCGATAGATACCGTTCATCACGAACTGCTTCTTGGCATCGCCCGGAAGCAAGGGAATCAAGCCTTTCGCTGGCAGTTATGTCGCTATGTTTTGGATGACGAGACTGAGGCTTTTAAACAAGTAGCCTGGGAATGGCTTGGTGGAGAGAAATCCGGCTGGAGTGGCTCCAGCCGTCCTGATCTCATCTTCAACGCTGAGCATGAAAACGGCCCGGAGGGAAGAATCTACTTCATTTGGAGCGATAAGGCCGAACCATCAATTGGAAAGACAAGCACTTTCATCGCCCAGAGTACAGCGTACAGGAGCAAGCACGGCGGCTGGATATTGAAGCGAGTAGATAATAGCTCGTGCTGTTCGAGACTCACCCCGGAGGCCGCCTGGTTCAATGATGACATCGTGCTTGCTCAGACCTATTGCTCAGACTCGGCTCTCACTGATGGAGGCGTATTCCTATGTTACCAGGGCTTGGGGATTAGTGATATAGATATGGCCGACTCCGATGATATCTCGCTAATGGCCAACTATGGAATTCCTCGCTCCATCAATACCTTCACAAATATGCTGCCGTGCAAGTAGATGCTGGCCTTCAGCCAAGAAGCGCTTCTAAAAAAATTCATAATTAATTAATAAGTTTATCATTGACTGCCATGTAGGATGTGTTACGATATACTTGAATAAGCTCAGTGCAGTTGTACTGTCCGATTGCTTTCAGGTTAGACTAGCGGCATTCTAAGGGCTGCAGGAGATTCCTGGGAGAGCTTGTACAGTCCCCCCGCACGTAATTTCTTCCTGACAACCTTTCGCCCGGTGTTGTAGAAGTACTTTTCACAACGGTGAGCGTGGAGGTTTGGGCAATGAGACTCACAGTCTGTTTTGCAGTACTAGCCATTCTAGTATTCTCAGTAGTCGTGCAAACTAGCTCTCAAGCGTCTTCCCTGGCCGAAGCCAGGCAACTTATAGAGGGCAATGATTGTAGCCAGGCGATATCCATGCTGGAGCAGATCGCCGCATCAGACTCAGCGTCTGCGCCAGAGGCCCTTCGGTTGATGGGGGGATGCTGCAAGAAACTACTACAGTGGAGCAAGGCGATTCAGTCTTTCGAACGGTTGCTCACCGATTACCCCGATTCCGTAGCTCCAAACAGAGAAGTGAAGCTTTGGATAATGGACTGCCATCTGGCAAACAACCAGCCCGCCGAGGCTCTTGCGCTGCAAAAAGAGTTGCTGACCGAGTACCCGCAGGATAGCTGGAAATTCCATTATATCCTCGGAAGGCGACATGTATGGATGCAAAACTATCCGCAGGCGATACCGGAACTGGAAAATGCGGTAACACTCGGCGTGAACTCGCAGAGTGATCCCAGCTTCCTTGATGCAAACAGGCGGCTTCTGCACTCCTATGTCGAGGGAAAGCAGTGGACGAAGGCACAGGCTCTTGCTCAAACCCTTCTAGGCAGCCATCCGGAATTGGCATATGAATGGCGGTATGAAATAGGAAGATGCTGGCAGGGAACGGGGGATCATGCCAAGGCAGTCGAGAGCTTGGAAATGGCCGTCCAACTCGCCCCAAAGGATGCCGGCGACCTGAAACCAATCCGAAAAGCCCTGCTGGACAGCTACGATGCGTCTAATAGGGTGGAGAAAGCTATATCCCTGGCCGAGAACATGCTTCGTGACTATCCTAACGAGCCCACTTGGGCCTGGGAGTTGGGTAGCCATTATGTAGACAACAAGCAGTATGATAAGGCAGTGCCTCTCTTCAGGAAAGTGCTAGAATCATCAGGCAGGCGTTGGGAAATCCGGAGTTCACAGCAGTACCTGGCGCGATGTCTGTATAAGCTCGACAAAGGCAATGAAGCGCTGGCAGGTCTGGACGATTATTACAAGAACAAGCCTGAGCTTTGGGATGAATACCTGCTTGCCAAAGCTGTAGCGGCATTCTATGGTTCCGAAGATGATGGATCTTGTGTGCAAATTCTGGAAGGACTTGTTGCCCAGGTTAGTGCTGGCCATAAATCCGATCTCATCCCGACCGCCAGAGAGCTGATGTACAAAGCTCTGCTGAGACAGGGGGAGTGGGATAAGTTGGGCCCGATCCTGGAGCAGATGGCCTCACAGTCGAATGATCCCAACCGACTATGCGAGGCAGGCGAAAGCTATTACAAGGCAGGCATGTATGCGGAAGCGATACAAGTGTATCACCAAGCGCTGCAGGAGACCAAGTTGCCGGACAACATGCGGGCGGTGAGCATGTATGGACTTGCGCTGTGTTACTGGGAGACTGGTCTCAAAGATGATGCAAAACAGTTGATGGAGGAAGTGTCAAAGAAGTATCCCAATACGCACGGTGGTTCGAAAGCAGGAGAGTTGTTGGGTGACTGGTCACAGGTGAAGTAGGCTGTGGCCGTCGGATGCTTGAGTATTATCGTTCATGAGCTTTGGGCCATCATCAGGGAACGGAGACGACAATGAAAACAGGCGGATGTAAATCAAGGTTAGCACTGTGTATGCTGTTGTCGGCGATGCTGTGGAACATCGGTCCTGTGCAAGCACAGAGAGTACGCCTTGACTCGGCACAGCATGCACAGGAGGACGCCTTAGAATCGCCCTTGTTCGAGAACCTGCTGATGCAAGGCATTGAGAAGCTGGAACCCGCAACCGCCCTTGGCCGTCCTCAAGCTCAGGCAAGGCCGATGCATAAGGGCAGTGCCCCTCCGGTATGCTCACAAGGCGATGTTCAGAAAGCATGTCCACATCGTAGTGCACGCCAGGTTGGGAACCCTGTGGCGCTTAGAAGTCCGGATACAACGCCTGTTGCCTCGAGTACCAAAAGCGCTATGCTGAAGAACGCATCGGAAGACGGCGATTCGCCCATGTACTCGGCAGCGCTCGCATCAGCAATTTACAAGCTAGGGCCGGAAGATTCCGCGAGTGCAAACAGTTCCGCCTGGCCGGCTCGGAAGATCTATAATTGCAGTCCCCAGCCGACCAGCAGCGGGTACAACACCTGCAGTGGCAGCGGCACTTGTAATGGTTCCTCCACATGTATCTCGCAAACATGCGGTGGTAGCGGAACCACATGCGATGGTACTTCGACTTGCGATGGTACGTCGACTTGTGGAGGCAGCCTTACCTGTGATGGGAGCAGCACGTGTCATGATGGCAGTACATGTGATGGCTCTAATACATGTAATGGGCAATCTACCTGCATTCAGAACACCTGCAGCAGTGGCACCTCGACCTGCGGCGGTGGGAGTACTTGCGATGGCACCTCGACCTGCGGCGGTTATGCTACTTGCGACGGCACCGCAACCTGCAGTGGCGGTAATACCTGCAACGGAGCTGCCACGTGTTGGACGCAGACCTGTTCCGGGGGCGGCACGTGTGACGGTGGGAGCACCTGCAATGGGGGCGCTACATGCGGTGGACGGGCAACCTGCAAGTCAACGAGCACCTGCAACGATGGTTCTACATGCAATGGCGGCAACACTTGCGAGGGTAACAACACCTGTGTCTCCGTGACCTGCAAGAGTTCCGGCAGTACTTGTTCATCCGGAGCGACATGCAACGGCTCCGGCAGCACTTGTGGAGGTAATGCAACTTGTAACGGAAGTGGGACTTGTAATAACGGCGGGTCTACGTGCGACGGAAGCAACACTTGTGGTGGCAGCCAAACGTGCGACGGCAGCAGTACGTGCCATGGGACTACAACCTGCACGGGGTCGAGCACATGCTTGGCCCAAACCTGCGGGGGCGGCGCGACTTGTGCTGGAGGGTCGACCTGCGATGGTTCGATGACGTGTGGTGGCAGCCTCACCTGTGGCAACAGCAGTACCTGCAATGACGGAAATACCTGTAATGGCGGAAGCACCTGCGACGGGAAAAGCACCTGTGTCAGCATCACTTGCTCGAGCTCCGGAAATACCTGTGGGAATGTATCCACCTGCGATGGCTCGAACACTTGCGGCGGCACTCCTACCTGCGATGGCACTGGGACCTGCGAGGGAGGCAGTACCTGCAAGGGCGAATCCACCTGTGTGTCGCAGACATGCTCTGGTGGCAGTACCTGCGACGGTACCAGTACCTGTAATCACAGCTCAACCTGCGGCGGCTCGGTGACTTGTGGCTCGTCCGTTACATGCGACGGCTCAACCACCTGCACCGGCGAGAGCACGTGCGATGGCAGTGCCACATGTGTGAGAGTAACCTGTGAGAGTGGCGGCTCTACATGCGACGGCACCAGCACCTGCAATGGTACCAACACATGTGGTGGCAGTAAGACTTGCGGCGGTACTGCGACTTGCCAAAGCGGCGCAACCTGCGACGGCACGAACACCTGTGATGCCGGCAACACCTGTGCAGGTGGAAACACCTGCGGCGGCGGAAGCACGTGCGATGATACCTCCACATGCGCCCGCGGATGTGGCAGGATCGTTGGAAATGTAAGCGGTTCGTCTGGCGCTATCGAAGGAGCCAACGTTGTTGCGAGCGGGCCTGGTTCGGGGAGCGATCAGACCGACGAGAATGGAGGTTACGAGACAGAAGACCTGCCGGTGGGAACCTATAGCGTAACGGCGTCGGCGACAGGATATGTCAGCAAAACGGAATCCGATATCAGCGTACAACGAGGGGAGTCGACCACGGTTGATTTCGATCTGCTCCTCGACGTGGATCTCTCCCTCACCTCTTCCAAGAATATAATAATGACCGGCGGAGTACAGACCGACGTTCATCAATGCACGATAACTGCCACGGTATCCCCTGTGGTCTCTGGAGACGTCACCTTCTCAATCGCCGGTTCGACGGGATACTATACCCCTGCGCACCTGTCCCAGACAAGCGTGGCTCTTGATTCTAACGGGCAAGCACGGACTGTCCTGACATCCAGCGATCTGGAAGAGACCATCACAGTAAGAGCTAGTCTTGAAGGGCAAGAGCAAACAATCGATATATACCAAGACACAAGTAGTATGTCCATATGGTTTGAGCCCGACGAGGTAGTCGCTGATGGTCAGTCCACAATGGCTATGATCACAAAGGTCTTGCAGTACACCACTGGAACAGAGGTCCCAGGACACTCCATGGGCTTTGTCATCATAGAAGTTCGCGATGAATACGGGAATCTGGTGAACGAATCGGAGTGGAGCGACTATGGCACATTGCTGTCATCTCAGAGTACCACTGACTCAAATGGGATTGCGACTACCATGCTGCAAGCTGGTACTATAGGCGGCGTTATCACAATCGAAGTCTCGGACTATAATGACTGGGTGCCATAGCTGGAAGGAGCTTAGTCCCCAGCCCGCTATCCATTAAGAATAGACACTGATTCGGAGGGAATGCCATGAAGAAGGTCATCTTGACGTCGTCGTTGTTAGCACTTATGGTACTATCTTCCTCTGTCGTTTGGGCACAACAGCCTAGTGAGGGCCGATCTACACCTATTCTGCCCAATGTGAACGATACATCCGCTGTTCTGAATCACATGCAGGCTCTTCTTGACAGGGGGCTTAATGATCGAGAGTGGCCTGTCGGCATGAGACGTCAGGATATAGTCGTCTGGGATCTGACGCTGAAGTGCGCCTATTCAGAACAAACAGGATTGGTCCGCTTGGTAGCACAGCCCGATGATGTTAGTCCGGAGATTGGCCGAGTTCCTCGGGAAGATGTGAGCGTCCAGGGAACGAAGGCGGATTTGTCAACCGACAGCGGGACACCCCCTCTGACAATGTCTAGTCCAGCAACTTATGGACCCTACAGGCTCGTTAAGTCGCTTGATAATGGCTACACGAAAGTCTATGCTTACATCACTCTTCCTGGTTCATCTGATCTAGCCGGATTGGATGGAGTAGATTCCTACGGAGTCGCATGCAATGAAGGCGCATTTAACTACTTTGGCTTGGCAAACGGAAGCTATGACATGGAGTGTGGGCTATGTACTCAGCACCATATGGTTGACGATCCAGCCTATAATGATGCAGGAAGATGGTATATCTATCGTTCGCATAATCCCGGTGGTTCCCCGCCGTGGTTGAATCTGCATATTCCATCTGGGGGCTTTGCTCCCGGATCGAGGGTCTTCATGAAGATGTGGGTCCCCGCTGACGATGAGGTAAAAGTGTATTATGCTTGTGACGGTTACAGTGTGGGCGAGATCTACTACAATTGGATGACTGGGCCAAAGGCCAATGGCAGTGGCAATAGATTTCGTAGGGTGACGTCGATGATCGTTGGCGGTACGGCCAAGTCGATGAACAATGCATGGGATGACATCTACATACACAATAGTTCAGGAGATCATCTCTGGACATCGGACGACACAGCCCAAGTGGCGCACGGATTTGCCAATTGGGTAACACCCCATGACCAAGTGGTTAGATACGATGAGACAGTCAGCATCAAGGTTCCGTCTGTCAGAGGGCAGGGCCAAAGGAAATAGCTGGGGAGGACCAATAGAATGAGAATACCGTCCGCCGAGCATCGCAGGAGGTACAGCCATATTCTCATTGTCATTCTTCTTGTAACAGCGCTTTGGCTACCTGTATCCATAGAATCACTTGCGACTGCACAAGAGAGTACTGAAATGGTCGTGGTCAGAGGCACAGCCGTCACCCTCGATGGAACACCAGTCAAGAATGTGAATGGAAGGACAATGGCCGTATCGGGAAAGGAAGGCCCTATGTGGGCGTCAGACAAGGCGGGCAAATTCGTCATACATCTGCCGCCGGGCACATACAAGTTGTGGACTCTGGGCGCTAAGTCGAAGGCCGTGACACTCGTCGTACCAAAGGGCAAATCCTCTGTTTCCGTGAAAGTCATCGCAAAAAAGATAGGGGATCGCTTGCCGCTCAAGTTTGTGAGCCCTGACGGCAAACCCGTGGCCAATGCTCGCATGGGAGCAGGACTCAGAGCTGGGAATGGTGCCTGGGGAGGTGGCCCTTCGCATACAGATGCATCCGGCATCATGACGGAGGTCCTGGAGTATGATGCCCCAGTAAGTTTCTTCTTTGCTGCACCGGGGATCGGATATGCCAGACTGGATATTGAGGATGATCAGACATTGTTTTCCGAGACACCAATCGTCGTGCAACTCCAGTCGGGTCCGTATGTCTCAGGGCGCGTAAAGGCGAAATCAACCGGTATGCCCCTGGGAGGAGTCAAGATCTATCCTGATAGAGTCTATAGAAAAGGCGATCCCTGGCATGCC
>DASRZD010000602.1:0-13121 GCA_035686805.1 Armatimonadota bacterium | reverse complement strand
CCGGTTACGCATTACTCGTTAGCTTTCCGAAGGAGAGAAACATGGGCAATCCATTTGGGAATATGGGGAATCTTGGCGGGATGATGAAGCAGGCCAAGAAGATGATGGAAGAGACCAAGCGGATCCAGGACGAGCTTGGGGCCGAGCGGGTCGAGGCGACTTCCGGCGGAGGAGTCGTGAAGGCGGTCGTTACCGGCATGGGCGAGTTCCTGGAGATCAAGATTGACCCGCAGGCCGTAGACCCGGAAGATGTCGAGATGCTCGAGGATCTGGTGACGACGGCTGTTCGCGAGGCTCTAACGAAATCAGAGGAATTGAAAACCGAGCGTCTGCAAGCCATAACCGGTGGTCTTAACCTTCCAGGCATGTTCTAGGCACTAAGCACCAAGCACTATGTATTATCCTAAGTCATTAGCGAAGTTGGTTGGGGCGTTGGAGAGGCTGCCGGGAATCGGGCCGAAGTCGGCGCAGAGGATGGCGTTCCATATCCTGCGCTCGTCGGACGAGGAAGCCCAGGCGCTCGCCGAGGCCATCACTGAGGTGAAGGAGAAGATCACTCAGTGCAAGGTCTGCTTTAACTTTGCCGACCAGGAAGTCTGCGATCTGTGCGCGAGCGATAAGCGAGACAAGACGACCGTATGCGTGGTTGCCGAGCCTCGCGACGTGATAGCGATGGAGAAGACGAACGAGTATAAGGGAGTCTATCACGTGCTTCAGGGATTGATCTCGCCGATGGACGGGATCGGCCCGGATATGCTGAGGATACGAGAGCTTCAGCAGAGGATAATCAACGATTCGATCAAAGAAGTGATTTTGGCAACAAACCCGACCATCGAGGGGGATACGACTGCGATGTATCTGGCGGGCATCCTGAAGCCGCTTGGGGCGAAGGTGACTCGCATTGCCCATGGAATGCCGGTCGGCGGCGACATGGATTATGCGGACCAGGCGACGCTTATTCGGGCCCTCGAGGGGCGGAGAGAGATGTGAGACAAGCGGAGTAATGGAGTATTGGAGTATGGGAGTGTTGGGGACCGGAAACCCAGTACTCCATCACTCCACCATTCCAGCACTCCAATCGAATGAGGAGGCAGTTAATGGTAGGATTAACCGAGATTCGGTGGCATGGCCGAGGCGGACAAGGCGCCAAGACGGCCGCGCTGCTGTTTGGTGAGGCTGTGCTCGGCCAGGGAAAGCACATGCAGGCTTTCCCCGAGTATGGCCCTGAAAGGATGGGAGCACCCGTCCAGTCGTTCAATCGCATCAGCGACAAGCCGATCACCCTGCATTGTCATGTGACAAATCCGCAGGTTGTAGTCGTGCTCGACCCGACGCTCATCGGCACTGTGGATGTCACTCACGGCTTGCCTGATGACGGCACGATAATCGTGAATACCCACGAGCCGGCCAAGAAGTTTCGGGAAATGCTCAAGCTGAATGGTCAGAAGCTGTATACGGTAGACGCATCGAAAATCTCCAGGGAGACCATCGGAAGGGATATACCGAATACCCCTATGATGGGAGCGCTGGTCAAGGCGACGAGCCTACTGGATTTCAAAGAGATGCTCGCCGACACGGAGAAGAAGCTGCAGAAGAAGTTCCGGTCGAAGCCCGAGGTCATTGCTGGGAACTTGAAAGCGATCAAGCGAGCATACGACGAGGTAACGGAGGGATAAGTTGGCTATTGTAAAAGAAAGAATCGCCCTGACAGGTAACGAAGCAGCGTCACTGGCAATGAAGCAGATCAATCCGGACGTGTGCGCTGCTTATCCGATCACACCGGCTACGGAAGTCATGCAGATATTCGCAAGCTATGTGGCCGACGGCCTGGTGGACACCGAGCTTGTGACGGTCGAGAGCGAGCACAGCGCCATGAGCGCTACTATCGGCGCAGCGGCGGCAGGCGCCCGCTCAATGACCTGTACTTCCTCGCAGGGGCTCGCGCTCATGTGGGAGATGCTCTACATCGCTGCCGGGCTGAGGCTTCCAATCGTGATGCCGATGGTCAACCGGGCATTGAGCGCGCCGATCAACATCCACTGCGACCACAGCGACTCGATGGGTGCGCGGGACGCCGGTTGGATCCAGATATTCTCCGAGAACGCGCAGGAAGTCTATGATAACGTCATCCAGGCGATCCGAATCGCCGAACATCCCGATGTTCTCCTGCCCGCGATGGTCACGTTCGACGGGTTCATCATCAGCCATGCAATGGAGCCGGTTGATACGCAGGAGGACACCGACGTACAGAAGTTCATCGGCCCGTACAAGGCGAAGTACTCGCTGCTGGACGTGGATAACCCGATCACGGTGGGCGCGATTGACCTGACGGACTATTACTTCGAGCACCGAAGATCGCTGGCCGAGCCGTCGCTGACCTGCGTCCATAGTATCGCCGAAGAGGTTGCGGCCGATTTCGCCAAAGAGTTCGGCAGGACCTACAAGATCTTCGAGGAGTACAAGATGGACGACGCGGAGATCGCCATAGTCGTCCTCGGCTCGACCGCCGGTACTGCGAAGGTTGTGATTGATGACCTGCGGAGCAAGGGCATGAAGGCAGGCATGGTGAAGATCCGCATGTTCAGGCCGTTCCCATACAAGCAGATTGCGGATGCGTTGAGCGGCGTGAAGGCGGTCGCGGTCCTGGATCGGTCGGATGGCCTGGCAGGCATGGGCGGGCCGGTATTCGGCGAAATTCGCTCGGCGCTGTATGATAATGAGAAGCGCCCGGCCACCGTGAACTATGTTTATGGACTTGGCGGGCGAGACATCACGCTGAAGCACATCGAGTCGGTCTACAATGACCTGCAGAAGATCGTCAAAGAGGGCCGGCCGGAGAACCTGGTCAGCTATCTGGGTGTGAGGGAATAGGAGACTACAAATGGCTAATCTGAAAGAACTATCCAAGAAGGGTGAGACACTGGCGCCCGGGCACAGAGCTTGCGCCGGATGTACTTTCCCCATCATCATACGTCAGGTGCTTGCTGCTGCGGACACTCCCGTCGTCTGCGCGGCTGCAACCGGCTGCATGGAAGTGACGACGACGATCTTCCCGTACACCGCATGGAAGACGCCGTTCATCCACAGCGCGTTCGAGAATGCGGCTGCAACCATTAGCGGCGTGGAGGCGGCGTATAAGTCACTAAAGAAGCAGGGCAAGTATGACAAGGAAGTGAAGTTCATCGCCTTTGGCGGTGACGGCGGCACCTACGACATCGGACTGCAGTCGCTCTCCGGCGCAATGGAGCGCGGACACAATATCCTGTACATCTGCTATAACAACGAAGCGTACATGAACACGGGCATTCAGCGGTCGAGCGCGACTCCCATGGGCGCTGATACGACGACTTCGCCTGCGGGTAAGGTCATACAGGGCAAGGTCCAGCACCGCAAGGATCTGACCGAGATCATGGTCGCACATCATATTCCATACGCAGCACAGGCGTCGCCGAGCCATTGGAATGACCTGGTGACGAAGACTCAGAAGGCGCTGGCGGTTGACGGCCCGGCGTTCATAAATACTCTGATGCCGTGCCGATTGGGATGGGCATTCCAGCCGCAGTACGGCATCCAGATCGCCCGCGATGCGGTGAATTCCTGCTACTGGCCGCTGTACGAGGTCGAGGACGGCAAGTACAGAATCACATATAAGCCGCGTGAGAAGATGCCGCTCGTGGAATTCCTAAAGAAGGAAACGAAGTTCCGTCACCTGTTCCGGCCGGGCAACGAACACATAATCGAAGACCTCCAGGCGGAGATTGACACTCGCTGGGAGGAACTTCTCAAGAGAGCGGAGTGTGAAGGGTAGACAAGAGACAGCAGACAGGAGACTCGGAGTCTGTGGGCTGTAGTCTTCTGTCTGTAGCCTTGATTGGAAGGTAGCATGACAAGAACGACTGACGTCCAGTTCATTGTTGATAAGCGGGGCAGGAAAAAGTCTGTGGTCATGGGCTACAGGACATACCAGCGCCTCATGGAGGACATCGCTGACTTGCAGTCCATAGAGGATCGCAAACACGAAAAGCCGGAAAGTCTGGAATCGGTGATCACGGAACTCAAGGATGCCGAAGTTCATTGAGTCTAGATTCTTATTAGGAAGCCAGGGATCCAGGAGGGGCTTCCCTTTCATGGCTTCCTGGTTTCCTCATAGAAAGTGAAGAAGGTGGTTCGAATGGCAAACGCACAGAAATCAACATGGGAGACGAAGGTCGGGCTGGCGGAGATGCTGAAGGGCGGCGTCATAATGGACGTCACCAACGCCGAGCAGGCCAAGATCGCCGAAGAGGCGGGGGCAGTCTCCGTGATGGCCCTGGAGCGCGTGCCGGCGGATATTCGTCGTGACGGCGGCGTGGCTCGGATGGCCGACCCTCTGAAGATCAAGGAGATCATGGAGACGGTGACCATCCCCGTCATGGCGAAATGCCGAATCGGCCACTTCGCCGAAGCGCAGGTTCTCGAAGCCCTCGGGGTGGATTACATTGACGAGAGCGAAGTTCTGACTCCGGCCGACGAGTCGTTCCATGTGGACAAGCATCAGTTCAAGGTGCCGTTCGTGTGCGGATGCCGTGACCTCGGCGAGGCGCTCCGGCGAATCGGCGAGGGCGCTGCCATGATTCGGACCAAGGGCGAGGCAGGCTCCGGGAACATCGTCGAGGCCGTGAGGCACATGAGATCGGTGATGTCCGAGATACGAAAGCTTCAGACCATGCGCCATGATGAGATGATGGCTTACGCCAAGAATCTCGGCGCGCCGTATGAATTGGTGGTCAAGGTGGCGGAGCTCGGCAAGCTGCCCGTGCCCAACTTCTCGGCCGGCGGGATTGCAACCCCTGCCGACGCGAGCCTCATGATGCAGCTTGGCGCGGAGGCGGTATTCGTCGGCTCCGGAATCTTCAAGTCATCCGACCCGGCGAAGAGAGCAAAAGCCATCGTAGACGCGACGACATACTATGACAAGCCCGAAATAGTCGCCGAGCTCTCAGTGGGCCTGGGAGAGGCAATGGAGGGCATTGACATCCGGCAACTCGAGGAAAAGGATCTACTCTCAGTGCGCGGGTGGTAGCGCATATGATGAGTGATGAGTGATGAGTGATCTAACTATCGGAGTCCTGGCTCTCCAGGGAGCCGTTGAAAAACACATCGCGATGCTTGAAAAATGCGGCATTCGACCGCTTAGAGTGCGCTTCGTTGAGGAACTGGACTCGGTTCACGGGCTCATAATACCGGGCGGCGAGAGCACGACCATCGGCAAGTTGATGGCCCGATACGGCCTGGATAAGAAGACCATCGAGCGGGCGGGCGAAGGCATGCCGATCTTCGGGACGTGCACCGGCATGATCCTGCTTGCCAAGGACATAATCGGCAACGACCAGCATCGCCTGGGACTGATGGACATGACTGTCCTGCGCAATGCGTTCGGCCGGCAGATAGACAGCTTCGAGGCGGACCTCGACATAGAGGCAATTGGAAAGCCGCCGTTTCATGCGGTGTTTATACGAGCGCCCTACGTGGAAAAAGCCAATGGGAGTGCGGCGACCCTGGCGAGATTCGAGGACAAGGTCGTGCTGCTCAGGCAAGGCAACTTGCTCGGGTGCTCGTTCCATCCCGAATTGACCGAAGATATGCGGATACACCAGTACTTTGCCAAGATGGTGAGAGAGTCTCTTTCCAGCCAGGGAAAATCAGGATGATGTCCCGGAAAACCCTTCTCACATCGCTAATCTCACTGATCGCAGTGGGATGTCTTACGGCATTCCATGCCCTTGCCGACACCAAAGAAGCCATCACCATCGCCTGGAAGTCCCCCGTCAATGAGCCGATATGCCTGGCCTTGTCGGCTGGCGGCAAGCACAGCGGCAGTGTTGACAAGAAAGGCGGGGTACGGCTCTACGATCAGAGCGGACATATTGTCTGGGAAGAGCAAGTCGAGGGCGCAACGGACGTCCTGGTGGCCAGGAATGGTCAGAGCGTGCTGGTCTACTCCAAGCTGAACCCGGTCTTCCAGGACGTGTACTTCTTCCGCAGAGACGGCACTCGGCTGTGGAAGCACAGGGTTGAGGGATGCGTCTGGTCGGGGGCAGTCTCGGCTGACGGCCTTCATGCCGCAGTGACGACCGGCGAGAAGTATATCTACGTCTATACACCTGATCCCAAGAGACCCCGCTACAATCGTTGGCGGCTGGAGGGCATAGGCTACCGAGCGATATTCACCCCGGACAACCAGCGGATAGTTGTCGGCACATGGCAGGACTCGGCGCTTGCATGCTATGACCTTAAGGGCCGGTTCCAATGGAGATGCAGGAATGATGAGACACGGCAGTATGACCTGCATGTCAGCGCGGATTCGAGAGGGATTGTGGGGGTCATACCGGCCACGATTCACGATCCTCATGCAGAGCTGGCGTATTGGGACTCGGGCGGAAAACTCATTTGGGAGCAGCCGATCAAAGGGTTTGAGGCTCATGCCCTCATATCCCCGAAGAGCCAGTATGTGGCGGTGAGCTTTGCCAGCTTCCTTTCGGAAAAAGGCGACGGGATAGTAGAGCGCAGGGTCGCAGTATATCGGTCGAACGGCACACTTCTTTGGGAAAAAGGCGGGCTGTTCTTCGAACCGAAGCTGGTCGCCCTGTCGCCAACCGGCGACGCGGTCATCGTATCGGATGGGGAGCGCTCGCTCTATAACATTGACCGCCGGGGAAAAATCCTGTCGAAGTTCACGTTGCCGGGGACCATTCGGAAAACCATATCCTCGGATGACGGGCACAGAATCCTTCTCTATTGCGGGGATGGGTATCTCTACCTCATTCATGTGGAATGAAAGAAGAATCTCCTCCGAGTGATTGCACCCGGAGGAGATTGTTCAGTTCAAATGCGACACGGCAGAAGCAAACACTCGCTAATCCGCTCTAGCCTTTCAGTCTGATCTAACTCCAGCAGGTTCGAACGGTATCAGGCCGAGGCTGGTTGCTCTGCGGAAGGCTTGAACCCGGTTGCTGACTTGCAATTTCTCGTAAATATTCGCGAGATGGAAGTCAACCGTCCGCTTACTTACGAACAGGTCTTCAGCAACCTCCTTACTCGACTTTCCCTCGATCACGAGCGACAAGACTTCCAGCTCACGCCGGGTGAGGTGGATGGTTCTATCCTCCCGGATCTGAGGCATAGTCATAGCCGTCATACCGTGACTCCTTTCTCGTGTCGCCGCTTTCAAGGAGATTCTTCCATAATCCTACGGGGATTTGATAGGGAAATACCCGCTGGAATTACCGGTTTTTCCCACCTTCGCCAAGGCCCCGGTGGGCAGGCCCCGGGGAAGAACATGGCCTACAAGTGGATTATGGCATTTCGGGGCATGATTTGGAGGCAGAGTTTTGAGAGGTTTATCTTTCCGGCATCTTTGTGCTCAGCGCTTGCACAAAACCGGGGTCGGGATGATAGCCGTATTTGAGGCAGAGACTAGCCGGAACGGTAAGTATGATCAGCAGCAGGGCAGCTATGCGCGTGTTATTCCTGTCGCTCAATCTCAGCAATCCTTGAAAGCGCTTCAGAATTGTCTGGATCGAGCTGCAGAGCTTCCTGGAAATAGATCCTCGCTCCGGCTTTGTCCTTCTTCTCCAGAAGAAGTTCGCCCATATTAACATGAGCCGCCACGTTCTTGGGATCAGCGGCCAGGGCTTTGGAGAAGTTGTCCTCGGCTTGTTTCATCTCTCCCTTCATCGCCAAAGTAACCCCAAGGTAATTATAGGCCATGGCATCGCCCGAGGTGACGGCAACCACCCGCCGGAAAAGAGTCTCGTCGTTTTTCCAGTAGTTCACCTGGAACACGGTGCAGACCATGAAGGCAACTATCACCGCGGGCGCGAGAACTCGAATTGATCTGGGTGCGACCCAGGCGACGGCGACGAACAGCCCGATCAATGGAATGTAGGTGTACCTGTCCGCCATTGACTGCGCACCCACCTGCACGAAGCCGATCACCGGCACGAGCGTTATGAGGAACCAGAGCCATCCCCAGAGGAGGTAGGGGTGGCGGTTCCGAGCCTTGATGGCAGTCAGTGAGATGGCCGCCAGGATCACACATGAGCCGATCACCTCCCAGGCAGGGATGCCGTGCTCGGGGAAAGGATAGTGGACCGCCAGGCCGCTCGGCCAGACCATCTTTATGATGTAGATGGTGTAGGACACCAGCGCATTCTCAATCCTGAGGCCGAGCGAATAGGGTGCCAATGCGTGGCTCCTCTGCTGGGCGATGTACGTGACGGCGCTTGCCGCCGCGCTGAGCATTAGTAACGGGACCTTCTCCCAAACCAACTTCGCGACAGGCTGCCTTTTGGTGAATCGGCCGAGGGGCCAGTAGTCGAGCAGCAGCAATACGATCGGCAGCGTCACCAGCATCGGCTTGGCCATGAGGCCCATCGCGAAGAGCAGCGCAACCAGCAAGTAGCTGCTCCAATTGGGACGCTTGGCGTAGCGCAAGTACGCCAACATAGTCAGAAACATAAAGAATGTGCTAAGCACGTCTTTTCGTTCAGCGACCCATGCCACCGACTCCACGTGCAGGGGGTGCAGAGCGAACAAGGCTGCGACAAACCCACTTCGCCAGACACTGCCCGTCATCCGAATGAGTAGCGTCATCAGCAGGATGGAGTTCGCAATGTGGAACAGCACATTCACAAGATGATATCCGCTGGGACTATGGCCGAAGAGCCGGTAGTCGAGCATGGTGGAGATCCACGTCAGGGGATGCCAGTTACAGCGCTCCATGGAAGTGAAGGCCCATTTGGTGCTGTTCAGCGTCAGGCCTCCCTGAACATGCCGATTCTGCAGGAGATAGGGAGTGTCATCCCAGACAAAGCCGTTGCTCAGCGCTTGCCAATAGACTCCGAATGTGGCCGCAGCCAGCGATACTGCTATCAATATGACTACAGGGATATTGCCGTGTGGTTTCTTCATGGGCTACCCCCCGATTATACCACAGCTAGGGTCCTGGGTCCGGCATCTTTTCCGAGAGGGCTCTGATCATGGAAGGGTCGGGTTTGAGGCCATATTGCTCGCAGGTGTGGACTTCGCTCCAGGATTCGGCGTACCTGCCCTGGACGAGGAGGTCATACGCCAGGTTGTTGTGAGCCTCGACGAGGTCCGGTTTGATGTTGATGGCAATCCGGTACTCGTCTATCGCGTCTTCCAGCTTACCCTTAGTCTCCAGAGCGACGCCAAGGTTGGAGTGGGCTTCGGCATAATCGGGCTTGATACGAATTGCCTCTTTGAAATGGGAAATGGCGGCATCCGACTTTCCCTGTGCCAACATGATTCGCCCCAGGTCTAGATGAGGCTCGGCAAACTCAGGGTCAATCTCTATGGCTGCCTTCAGGTAACCGACCGCCTGGTTGGTCTTTCCATGCTGGGCGAGGGCGAATCCCATGTTGCGCTGAGCACGGGCGAATCGGGGGTTGATCTCCAATGCCTTGCGGTAGTTCGAGATGGCATCCACGAGATCGCCCTTCACATGGAACGCGAGTCCAAGGTTATAGAGGGCTTCGTGGTCATTGGGGTGGGACTTCAGTATCTCATAATAGGTGGCGATGGCATTGTCCACATTCCCCTTCTCCGCCTGGAGGTTCGCCATGCCGAGGAGCGCCTTCGCATGGCCCGGACGAAGGTCGAGGGCCTTGTAGTAATGCTCCATCGCGTCGTCTTTGCGGCCCATGAGGATCAGGGTGTTTGCCATGTTCACGTGAGCGTCGGCGTAGCGAGGGTTGATCTCGAGCGCCTTGGACAGGTGAGCGACAGACTCCTTGAGCTTCCCCTCCCCCGCCAGGCACAAGCCCAGATCATTGTGGGCGACGGCATTGTTCTTCGTGACTGCGGCCGCATGCCCGAAGAGAGTGATGTCGCTCTTCCAATACCCGACCTGTAGGAAGGTACAGACCATCAGCACTCCGAGAGAGAGCATGGCTAGTGGTACAATAAGCTTTTCGCCCCATCTCCCCATCACCCCTTCTCCCCATCTTTCCGGGATTGCCCAGGCAATCATGACGAAAGGCCCGATCAGTGGAATGTAGGTATACCGGTCGGCGATTGACTGATCGCCTACCTGGACGATGCCGATGACCGGGACGAGCGTGATGATGTACCAAAGCCACCCCCAGGCCAGATATGGCCGGCTCTTACGAGCCTTGAAAACCATGATGGACACGGCAATGAGAAACAGGCCGGCGCCGATAGCTTGCCAGATCGGAATCGGGTAATATGGGTAGAAGGCGGCCAGTTTGCTTGGCCAGAGCATCTTCAAGATGTAGCGCAGATACGAAACCAGCGCATTGAAGACCCGCGTATCAAGCGGATATCGGGCGAAATCCATGACCGCCCCGCTCTGCCGCTGGGCGATATAGGTCATGAGGCTCGAGCCGGCGCTGAGTGCGAAGAGTGGAAGCTTCTCGACGATCAGGCGCATGGTGCTTGGTGCTTGGTTCTTAGTGCTTAGTGCCTGGGGCTTGGTGCCTTGCTTCCTCGGGGTCGGGAAACGTCGCAGGGGCCAGTAATCCATCAGCAGAAGGATGATCGGCAGGGTTACGAGCATCGGCTTTGCCATCAGGCCCAGGGCGAGCGATAGGAACACCAGGCTGTATCGGAGGAAACTCGGCTTCTCGGCGTATCTCACATACGCCCAGATGGCAGTGAATGCGAAGAACGTGCTCAGCACATCCTTGCGCTCGGCAACCCATGCAACTGACTCAACATGGAGCGGGTGCAGAGCGAACAAGGCCGCCACGAATGCGCTTCTCCACAGTGACCCCGTGACTCGGCGAAGAAGTAGGAGCAGCAGAACAGTATTCGCGATATGGATCACCAGGTTGGTGAGATGATGACCCCATGGCTTCAGTGCGAACAGTTGGCAGTCGAGCATCGTGGAGAGCCAGGTGATGGGATGCCAGTTCGCGCAGAGCATGGAGGTGAAGGCCCATTTGATGGACACCCATGTAATACCCGCCTGAACGTGCGGGTTATCCAAGAGGTAGGGCCGATCATCGAACACATAGCCGTTTCCCAGGCTGCGCCAATAGACGGCAAGCACGGCAGCGGAAATGCAGGCAGCGATGATGGCGGTCATGGGGATGTTGCGATGCGGTTGTTCCATAAGCTATGTCTCAGCAAGAGTATTATATCACAGCTACGGTCCGGGGTCGGGCATCCTCTCGGAAAGAGCATTCAGGAACCCTGGAGCCGGGGTGTAGCCATATCGTTCAGAGGCATGGATCTCGCGCCAAGCCTCGGCATACTTGCCCTGATAGTAGAGAGCAACCGCGAGACTGTTGTGCGACGAAGCCAGGTTCGGCTGGAGGCGAATTGCCTGCCGGTACTCGTCTATCGCCTCTCCCGTCATGCCATTGGCATCCAGCGCGCTCCCCAGGTTGTGATGATACATGGCGGAATTCGGGTTGAGCCGCACCGCCTTGCGACAATTCTCCACAGCCTCATCAATCAGCCCTTTGCCCGCAAGCGCCCTGCCGAGGCTGCAGTACGCATCGGCGTAGTCAGGCTTGATCCCAATGGCCTCTCTGAACTGCGCGATTGCTTCGTCCGGATATCCTTGCCCGGCGAGGATGGACCCGAGTTGGAAGTATGCCTCCGCGAATCGAGGCTTGATCTCTATAGCCCGGCGAAAATGCGAAGCGGCCTCCTCATCCTCGCCTCTTGCATGGAGAGCAAGGCCCAGGTTGTAATGCGTGTCGGCGTCATTCGGGCCGGCCCGGAGTATGTCTTCATACCTGGCTATCGCCGCATCCAGTCCCTCCCTGGCGACTAGAAGATTGGCCATTCCAAGCATCGCCTTGGGATTCCTCGGACGGATTTCCAGGGCCTTCCGATAGTGATCCAGGGCCTCGTCCTTCCGGCCCATCAGAATCAGCGTGTTCGCGATGTTCACATGGGCGTCGAAACAATCAGGATCGATCTCCAGAGCCTTCGACAGTTGCCCGAACGATTCTTTAAGCTTCCCCTCGCGGGCCAGCATCAGTCCGACATCGCAGAGGGCGACCGTATTGTTCTTCGTGACTGCGGCGGCGTGCTCAAAGAGGATAAGATCACTCTTCCAGTATCCTACCTGATGCCATGTGCCGATCATCAGCGCTCCCAGTATGAGTGCGCCGATCGGCGCAAGGATCTTCTTATCCAATCGCTCAATACTCCACACGATCATAACGAACAGCCCGATCAGGGGCATATAGGTATATCGGTCGGCCATTGATTGGCCGCCGACCTGGACGATGCCTATGACCGGAATGAGGGTAATGATGTACCACAGCCAGCCCCACGCTAGATACGGCCGGCTCTTTCGGGCCTTGAAAACTCCAATGGATATGGCGGCGAGGATCAGGCATGCCCCGGCGATTTCCCATGTCAGAATGGGGTTGTACGGGTAATAGACGGCCAATCCCCCGGGCCAGAACATCTTGCCGATATATCGGACATATGAAACCAGCGCATTGCCGAGCCTGGCCCCCAGGGAATATCGGGCCAGGTCCATAACCGCCCCACCCTGCCGCTGGGCGAGATAGGTCATGAAGCTCGATCCGGCGCTCAATATGAGAAGAGGGATCTTTTCCAGGACCAGGTTCATGGTGCTTGGTGCTTGGTGCTTGGCGCGCGGCTTTTGCGAGACCGGGAAACGTCGGAGGGGCCAGTAATCCATCAGCAGCAGGATGATCGGCAGGGTTACGAGCATTGGCTTTGCCATCAGTCCCAGGGCGAGCAATAGGAACACCAGGCCGTATCGAAGGAGGCTCGGCTTTTCGGCGTATCTCACATACGCCCAGATCGTCAGGAAGGCAAGGAACGTGCTCAGCATATCCTTGCGCTCGGCGGCCCATGCGACCGACTCCACGTGCAGCGGATGAAGCGCGAACAATGCGGCCACAAAGCTGCTTCGCCAGAAAGAGCCGGTGATCCGGTTGAGGAGCAGGAGCAGCAGGATGGTGTTGGCAATGTGGATCAGCAGGTTGGTTAGATGGTACCCCCAGGGCTTCATCCCGAAAAGCATCCAATCCAGCATCATCGAGAGCCATGTGAGCGGATGCCAGTTAGAGCAAAGAGTGGAGGTGAAGGCCCACTTGATCGAGCTG
>DASRZD010000601.1:0-7700 GCA_035686805.1 Armatimonadota bacterium | reverse complement strand
ATTGGGCGCTTCCTGTCATACCAGGGTCTGTACTGCAACTGACTACTCGGCGGATTGCCGGGGATTGTGATGTTATTGCGGAGATTCTTCTCGTCTGCGCGCCAACGATCCTTGGGGTCGGCACGGGGGCCGATGTACTTGCAGGAGATAGCGGTGTTACCCTCAGGCGTCCGGTGAATCAGGTCAATACAGCCGTCCTTACCGCCTGTTGTGAACCGATCCAGTCCGGGGAAGCCGGCCTTTGCCGTGTCGTGGACGAAGAGTTGAAAGGCATCACCGATGTCCTTCCAGCCCAAGCTTCGGTCAAGATTCGCCTCATCAAAGCTCGGAATGCCAGGGAGCATCTCTTCCTCCACATAGCGCTAGGTGATCATTTGCAGGCACATCTTTAGTCCATTATACTCAATGCATCTTGTACTGGCAAGGTGCCGTCTCTATTATTGGCAGGAGTTCGTCCGGCGGCGGGGAACTTGTTACTGTGAAACGCCTGATACCAGGTATCATCCTCATCCTTTCTATGTCGTCGGGCGCCTTCTCGGACTCGCCATTCGGGGTCGTCTGCCCGTGGGCCGGGACCAAGGATATCGGCATCAAATGGGTCCGCTGCGGCGCGGGATGCACTGCCCTCGATTGGGGAGCGATCGAGAAGGAACGGGGAGTCTTCGATTGGCAGGCAGCGGATGCGGAAGTGAGGGGCATAATCGCCGAGGGCGCCAGTCCTCTGCCGATCCTGGGCTATTCGCCGAAGTGGGCGTCCTCAGGACCGGATGAAAACTATCCGCCGGCCGATCTGCGAGACTGGTCCGATTTCGTCTACCGAATGGTCTATCGCTATAAGGGCAAGATCAAGTATTGGGAAGTGTGGAATGAGCCGGACATCGGGTTCTGGAAAGGGACCATCGAGCAGTATTCCGACCTCTTGAAGAGCGCCTATGTGGCGGCGAAGAGAGCCGATCCGGACTGCAAGATCGTCTTCGGCGGGACGGCCGGCGTCAACCTGCCGTTCACGGAACGAGTCTATCAGAATGGGGGCAAGTACTACTTCGACGTTATGGCGGTTCATCCGTATCAGTGGGGTGATACTTTCAACGACGAGTGGTTTGTGAGCCAGCTCAACGACCTCCATTGTCTAATGGAGAAGTGGGACATTGGTTACAAGGAGATCTGGCTTACGGAGCTGGGATGGTCAACCGGCGACAAGGGGATCACGGAGGAGGTTCAGGCCCGACTGCTTGCCCAGGCGTTGATAACAAGTCAGTCCATTCCCGAGGCCAATGTCACCAAGGTCTTCTGGTTCTGCGTGAAGGATTGGGACGGGCCGGGGTACGGGTTGCTGAAACCCGACGGCTCTCGGAAGCCGGCGTTCGAGGCATATAAGTTCGTCACGCGTACCCTCGAAGGGGCGGAATACGTCGCCCGCCTGCCTCATCCTGCGCTGAGATGCCATGTCTTTCGTCGTGATGGCAGACTCCTTCTGGCGGCATGGTCGTCGGGGAAGGAGACCGCAAGCCTTACTCTGCCCGACGACATCGAATGGACTTTGATCCGAAGGTTCGGCGGCAAGGAAGTGAAGCCCTCGGAAGAGATCGAGGTCGGGCCCGAGCCGGTCATTATCATGAGCGACAGCATCATCCCAAAGCCGGTTTGGCCGAAGCGTCCAAAGCCTTCGACGCCCTACAGGCTCGAAGTGTGGCTGAGCGTCCCAGCGCCGGAGGGGACGTCGCGCCTCTTTGCGATCCGAGGCAGGGAGAACGAGATTCCGGTCGTAGTACACAATGACTCGCCCAATGAAGTGAGCATCAAGGCGCGGATAGGGGGGATCACCGCTGAATCTACGGCCAAGGTGGGCCGAACCGTGCTCAACTTCCGGCTGCCGAAGGATTTTGAGAACGGACTGGCTACGCTGAGGATAACCGGCTCATGCGGCGGAAAGTCGCTCGCGCCAATGGCGATCCCGATCCGAGTCGCCGATGGGCCCGTAACCGAGTTTCTGGCGAACAGCACGATTGAGAATGGCTACCTCGTGGAGAATCAGGGAAGCGGCGGGAGTCCGAGCGTTCGGTTCAACGGAACCTGGACCTACAAGTTCGACCTCTCGAATGCCGAGGGTGGAAGGCTCGCTCTCTGCGTGGGAGCGCATCAGGCAAATGAGTGGCGGGTGCTCCTGTCCTCGGATCAGAAGACTTGGGCGCCGGCGCTTTCGGGTAAGAGCAATCGGAGCTGGCATGAGGTTGACGTGACTCCCTACGCCGGCGGGCCGCTGTTCGTGAAGTTCGAGGGCAATGACCAGCAACTGAGCGAACTCATATTGACAAGAAAGCTGTGACTATTCGACCATTTGACCATTCGACCATTTGGCCTTTATAATGGGCTTGCCACATGCACATGAAATCAGTCGCAATCATACTTAATCCCGAGAAGAGTGAGGCCGTCAAGCTGGCAGGCCTGGTCATTCCCTGGCTGCACGAGCGAGGGGTGACGGTGATTGCCGAGCACGATGCCGCGACCGCCATGTCAAGCCCAAGCCTGTCTCGAGACGAAGAGCAACTCGGCAAGGCCGACTTCGCCCTTGTCATGGGAGGCGACGGCACCCTTCTGCGAGCCAGCCGCATAATGGCACCAGCCGGCGTTCCGATGCTCGCGGTCCGGTTCGGCAAGTTCGGCTTCATAATGGATACCGAGCCAGCGGACGTGTTTGATGCGCTGGAGCGCGTGCTCGCAGGCGAATATCAGATCAACGAACGCATGATGATTTCGGCGACGGTCTTGCGTGCGGGTGAGCATACGCATACCGAGCCGGCGCTGAACGACATCGTGATCGCGAAAGGCCCGCTTGCTCGGATGCTGAGGCTCGGCACTCACGTGTCCGGCCAGTACATTTCGACCTATGCCGCGGATGGACTGATCGTCGCGACCCCCACCGGCTCGACCGCCTATTCTCTTTCGGCAGGCGGCCCGTTGGTGACGCCGGAGCTGAAGACGATCATCATCACGCCGATCTGCCCGCATACTCTGAACGCCCGGTCGTTGATCATCTCGAGCAAGGAGACGGTCGAGATCGAGGTGGAGAGCGATCCTGGGGATGTAGTCATGCTGACCGTTGACGGGCAGATAGGCATGCCTCTCGAGCACGGCGACCGAGTCTCGATCCATGAGTCAAAATCCAGGGCCTGCCTGATATCCACCGGCGGCCCGACGTTCTACAGCAAGCTCCAGACCAGACTGAGATGGGGCGATAGATTCGACACCGGGTAGGGCATTATGATCTGCCGTCTTTGTATCCGGGACTTCGCAGTCATAGATGAGCTGGACGTAGAGTTCGGCTCGGGCCTCAATCTCCTCACCGGCGAGACCGGGGCTGGCAAATCCGTCATCGTGGATGCGATCAGCATCGCCCTCGGCGAGCGTGCGGATACCGAAACCGTCAGGAGCGGGTGTGATCGGGCGATCGTCGAGGCGGTCCTGGAAGTCGGCAATTCGCCGGAAGCCTTGAGAATCCTCGCAGACGCAGGTATTTCTCCTGAAGACGGTTCGATCATCGTCAGCCGTGAAGTCTCCAGAACCGGCAAGTCTCAATGCCGGATAAACGGCCGTCCTGTGGCAGTTTCCCTGCTCAAGGAAATCACTGACCGGCTGGTTGATACTCACGGCCAGCACGAGCATCAATTCCTTCTGCGGGCCGACAGACACCTGGAGGTTCTCGATGCCTGGTGCGGGCAGGAGGTTTTGTCGTTCAGGGACAGGGTAGCGGATGGTTACTCTGAGCTTCGGCGGCTCAAGAGCGAGCTTCATCAGCTACAGAATGATGAGCGGGATCGCGCTCGGAACATTGACCTTTATCAGTTCCAGATTCAGGAAATCGCCAACTCCAGGTTGACTCCAGGCGAGGAGGAGGAGTTGATTGCCGACAGGACACGCTTGGCGAATGCGGAGAAGCTTCATGCGGCCGCCTCGGCAGCGTTCGAGCTTCTGGGGGAGGGCGACCGGTGTTCTGCCGATACGCTGGGTGAGGCGGTCATGGCCCTTCAGGGATTGGCGGAGGTGGACACGCAGCTTCAGCCGATGATCGAATCTCTGCAGGCAGCGCTCTATCAGGTGCAGGATGGCGCTCGGGAGCTTCGGGCCTACCGAGACGGAATCGAGTTCAATCCTGACCGACTTCAGGAGATCAATGAGCGCCTGGACCTCATTCGCACGCTTAAGAAGAAGTATGGCGAAATGATAGAGGAGGTCATCGGATACGGCGATGAGCTTCGGGACAAACTGGAACTCCTGACACACAGCGAGGAGCGAACCGGCGAGCTTCAGGCCGAGATCGAGTCCCTGGAGGCGAAGGTCATGGCCGATGCCAAGCAGCTTTCGGCGCTCCGCCTGAAGGGCGGCTCGACGTTCGTGAAGTCGGTCGTGAAGGAGCTGGCAAGCCTCGGAATGCCGAGCGCGGTTCTGGAGGTTTCTCGCCGCGCCCATGAACTCGATTTGTCGGGAATAGACAGTATAGAGTTTTTAGTCTCGGCGAACCCTGGAGAGCCGCCTCGCCCGCTTGCCAGGATCGCATCGGGAGGCGAGATCTCAAGAATAATGCTGGCCATCAAATCCGTCATGGCGGCGGTGGACAGTATGCCGACCTTGATCTTCGATGAGATAGATGTCGGCGTCGGCGGACGGACGGCGGCAGTCATCGGCGACAAGCTGAACTCACTTGCGCAGAACTCTCAGGTGCTGTGCGTTACGCATCTTCCTCAGATTGCTTGCAGCCCGGGGCGGCATTTTGCGATCGAGAAGCAGTCGCACGAGGGGCGGACAGTCGTCCGGGTGCGAGAGCTGTCCGATGAGGAACGGGTGACCGAACTGGCACGTATGTTAGGTGGGGCTGCTCCGTCCGACACCGCCATCCAGCATGCGAGAGAGATGCTGGGGAAGAATGCGTAATGCGTAATGAGTGATGAGTGATAAGCGTGATGCGTGAATAGTTATGCTCTCGATTACCGGAAAAGCCAGAGTTGACAAGAAGACCAAGAACCTCGCAGGCCGCTTTCAGCGGGGTGAGATCGCGGTCATTGACCATGCCGACCTCGACTCCACCTGCGCGCGCATACTGGTCGAGCGCCATGCCGCCGCAGTGATCAATGCGAGTCCCTCGATCTCCGGCCGATATCCGAATACCGGGCCGGGAATAGTCCTGGCGGCCGGAATCCCGATCCTGGACGGCGTCGGCTCGGAGATTATGGCCGACATCAGTGAGGGCGATGAGCTCCGAATCGAGGGCGACTCGATCTGGAAGAATGGGACCGTCATAGCCTCGGGAACTCGTCTCACGATGGACAAAGCGGCCGAGCTGATGGAGGCTTCCCGGAGTAATCTGGCCTCCGAACTAGGGAAATTCGCTCAGAACACTCTGAAGTTCATTGAAGAAGAGAAGTTCCTTATCCTGGATCCTGTCGTAGTTCCCGAACTCAGGACGAAGCTTGCCGGCCGGCACGCGCTCATCGTCGTTCGAGGCGAGGGGTATAAAGAGGACTTGGCGGCCATCAAGTCGTATCTTCAAGATGTAAGGCCCGTGCTCATCGGGGTTGACGGTGGGGCTGATGCCTTGCTCGAATATGGCTTCAAGCCACATCTGATCGTGGGGGATATGGACTCGGTCAGCGATGAAGCCCTCAGTTGCGGGGCGGAGATCGTTGTTCATGCCTATGGAAATGGGAAAGCCCCAGGTTTGGAGAGAGTAAAGTCGCTTGGGCTGCATGCCGAGGTCTTCCCCATCCAGGGAACGAGCGAGGACATGGCGATGCTTCTTGCATACGAGAAGGGGGCTGATCTGATCGTCGCTGTGGGTACTCATTCGAACCTCATGGACTTTCTGGATAAGGGCCGGGCCGGGATGGCGAGCACGTTCCTCACCAGGCTGAAGATCGGCTCGAAGCTCATGGATGCGAAAGGCGTCAGCCGGCTCTATAGACGCACTGCCGGGGCGAAGGAGCTTCTGATCCTGATTGCCGCCGCTGCCGCCCCGGTCCTGGTAATAGCATATCAATCGCCGGCAGTTCGCACGTGGGGCGGCCTGGTGTTCTTCAAAGTCAGACGACTTCTGGGAATGTAGGTGCACACAAGTGCTCATTGATCTGAAATACCATCTGATAAGTCTTGTGGCTGTCTTCCTTGCCCTGGCTGTGGGAATAGTGGTAGGCAGCTCTTTTCTTGCCGGCTCATCGGTCAAAGGCCTGGAAAAGGAGTTCGTCAAGCTTCGTGTGGAGAATCGGCAGCAGCAGCTTAAGATCGAGGGCATGAAGGCTGAGATCAATAGCCATAAGGAATTCGATCGGGCTGTCGCTCCATACCTGGTGAAAGATCAGCTTTCATGGCGGCGGGTAGCCATCATCCAAACCGGAGACTATAGCGAGGCCACCCAGAGCGCGAAGGCCATTATGGAATCTGCCGGCGCGAGAATAGCATCGGTCACCACAATCTCAAATCTCGATTCCCAATCTGCGTATGACCGGGCAAGACGCGCAGTGGAGCTGATCACCGACGAGACACCGGCGGAGCCCATCGGGCGACTGATGGGGATTGTGGCAAACTGCATTGCGACGGGAACGAATCCCCAGGCGCTCAGCATACTCGAGGAGAAGGGACTGCTGACGGCATCGGGCGAGTATGACAGAAAAGTGCTGAGAGTTCTGATTGTCGGCGGAAGTCGGCGGAGGGCGAGCGATCAGGCCGTGCACGTTGACCTTCCCTTGATAGACGCCTTGAAGACCGCCGGGGTCGTGACTTTGGTCGGCGCGGAGCCGCTCAGTGCCGTTACCTCATATATCCCATCTTACCATCGCAAAGCAATTCCCACGGTGGACAATGTAGATCAGCCGATGGGCGGGGTTGCGCTCGTATACGCGATGGCCGGCGAGACCGGCAACTTCGGTGTGAAGAGATCGGCCGATCGGGTGGTGCCGATCTATCTGGAAAGCGGGCAATGGCGTCAGTCTCAGCGATAATCCCGGCCTATAACGAGGCCGATGTGATAGCGGACACGATCCAGGCGGTGTCACGCATTCCCGGGGTGAGCCAGATCGTGGTGGCGGACGATGGTTCATCGGACAGTACGGTTTCGATAGCGATGGCTGTCAATGCCGGGCCGGTGGTGATGCTGGGGCGAAATCGGGGGAAGGGCGCGGCACTCAACAAGGCTTTGTCTCAGGCCAACGGCGAAGTCCTGCTGCTCCTGGATGCCGACCTGGGGAAGTCGGCTTCGGAGGCGGTGAACCTCCTTGAGCCGGTGCTCAGTGGCGAGGCGGACATGACAATCGCCGTCTTCAAGCCTACTGATTCCGATGGCGCGCTCGCTGCCCGAAGTGGGGGATTCGGCCTCGCGATGAAAACCGCCAGGCTGGGAATAAGGCTTCTCGGCGGGAAATGGGTGGAAGCGCCGCTTTCGGGACAGAGGGCGTTTAGGCGAGAGATCGTTGACAAGCGAGGTTTCTCTCCCAGATTCGGGGTAGAGACCGGGCTGACCATTGATGCTCTGAGAGGCGGATACCGTGTGGTGGAAGTCCCTGTGCGGATGGTGCATCGGCCGTCGGGACGGAGTCTGAGGGGCTTCGTGCATCGCGGGCGGCAGATGGCCGACGTGCTGCTGACTCTCGGTTGGAAGGCGGTGGGGAGATGATACTGGATTCTTGTGACTGCCTGGCATTGGTCGTGAGCGC
>DASRZD010000600.1:0-9030 GCA_035686805.1 Armatimonadota bacterium | reverse complement strand
CGCGCCGACTATGATGTCAATCCCTGGCACTTCCCTTGCCAGCTTGCCGTCCTCGCCGTTTCCAAGATGGCTCAATACCACCACCAAATCTGCCTTCCGCCTCACGATAGGCACGAATCTCCCGGCGGTCTCGTAGGGATCCAGGAGATCCATATTACCCTTAGCTGCCTTGCAATCTTTTGCAATCACCGCCGTAACGCCCACCAGCCCAACCTTCAGGCCGTTTACATCGAAGATCCGATAAGGCGGAAGAATCATCTTATGGGTCTTCACGTCAAGAAGATTGGCGCAAAGGATATCGAATCTGGGCGTCCAGACATTCCGGTAAAACTGCTCTAGCGAGCATTGGAAGTCATGGTTGCCGAGCACCATGGCATCATAGCCGGCCGCGTTCATCGCATCGAAGTCGGCCGCGCCATTGTAGATCACGCCGAATGCCTGCCCTTCCATGATGTCGCCGCCATCAACGAATAGCGCATTGCCCCCGACCTCATTCTTGATCTGCCGTGCGAGGGTCGCCCGCCGAGCAATCCCGCCGATGTTCTTGATCACCGGCATTGAGGCATACTGGATCTTGGGATTGATTGGATCGGGGTAGCTGAACGGGAGGAGGAAGTCGTGCGTGTCATTGGTGTAGAGGATAGTGAACTGCCGCTGCCCCGCCCACGAGGAAAGAGACAACAGCAGCAGGCCGGCGATCAGGAGCAGAACAAGGCGCTTACTTCGGCTCATTTTCCATACACTTCCTTAGGATCAACTATTCGCTCGGCGATCAGTTCCAAGGTTCGGGTAGGAGTTACTTTTCGATGAAAGCAGCTCCTGTATCCTTCATGGCACGCTGCCCCGACCTGCGTCACCTTCACCAGCAGGCAATCCATATCGCAGTCAACGTAGACTCCCTGCACGAGTTGAAAATGGCCGGATGTCTCGCCCTTGACCCAGTACTTCTTCCGCGAGCGGCTCCAGAAGCAGACCTTGCCTTCGGTCAATGTGCGCTCGACGGCGGTTCGATCCATGAAGCCCATCATGAGCACGTCGCCATTCTCGGCATCCTGAATAATCGCGGGTAGCAGCCCATTCTCATCGTATTTCAACTGATCCAGTAAGCCCACAATTCCCCCTCACAAGATTGGTCTAACGCAAATTCCTTTTGCTGCCAGATATTCCTTGATCTCCCGAATGCTGTTCATCTTGTAGTGGACCATCGAGGCGATCAGCGCCGCCTCTGCCTTGCCTTCGGAGAGCGCCTCATACGTGTGCTCGGGAGTTCCCGCTCCTCCGGATGCGATCACCGGAATGTTGACTCGCTCGGCAACCGCCCTGGTGAGTTCTATGTCATACCCGGCCTTCGTGCCGTCGGCATCCATGCTGGTCAGGAGTATCTCGCCCGCGCCGAGCCTCTCCGCCTCCTCGGCCCATTTCAGTGCATCCTCGCTCGTTGGAGTCCGTCCGCCGTGGATGTAAACCTCCCAGTTGCCGGGAGTAGTCCGCTTCGCGTCAATCGCAACTACTACACACTGAGCGCCGAACTTATCGGCGGCATCGGTGATCAGCTCTGGATTCTGGACAGCCGCCGTATTGATGCCGATCTTGTCCGCCCCGGCCTTAAGAATTCGCCGGAAGTCGTCCACGCTCTTGATGCCGCCACCAACCGTGAATGGGATGAACACCTGCTCGGCAGTCCGAGCGACGAGGTCAATGATAATGTCACGCTTCTCGTGGCTGGCGGTGATGTCTAGGAAGACGACCTCGTCCGCGCCTTCCTTATCATAGAGGGCGGCGAGCTCCACGGGGTCGCCGGCGTCTCGGAGATTCACGAACTTCGTCCCCTTGACGACCCTGCCTTCCTTCACATCGAAACACGGGATAATCCGCTTGGCCGGCATGCACTTCTCCTGCAGAGGATGAGGAGATTATAGCACACGGCCTCGCACCGAGGCAAAGGTCCTATCTGTCCCATCGGTCCTATGTCCGGACCCCCATCTCCCCGAGCACTCTGATCAGCAGCCCCACGTCATTGCTCCCGATCACATCAACGCCCAAGTCCACCAGCCGGCGCATGTCGGCTTCATCGTCAACCGTCCATGCCTCCAGAAGCATATTCGCGCTGTGGGTGGCATCCACGAGGGCCGGAGTGATCGCCTGGTAGTTCACGGCCCAGATCGCCCCATTCACCGCCGCTGCTTCATCCGCCAATCGAACTGCCTCCTCAGGCCCGGCAGGCTTGGGGAGTGCAATGATCGGCGAGAAGGGGATTTGCGGCTCCAGCGCCGGCATCCTCACCCCGACCTTGTAGTGGAACGAGCAGAGCATCACTTCCCCCGACATCTCTCGGCTCCTGATCATCTCCACTACCAAATCCTCGGTGCCCGCCTCCTTGATCTCGATGACCAAGACGGTCTGCCCCTTCGCCAGATCGAGCACCTCCTCGAAGGTAGGGAGCTTCTCACCGGCGAACTCAGGCCCGACCCACGACCCGGCGTCCAACTGCCTTAACTCGGCCATGGTCATATCGGCGACAAGCCCCTTGCCGTTGGTGGTCCTGTCTACTGTTTTGTCGTGGATGACTATCAACTGCCCGTCCTTCGTGCGCCTGACGTCGCATTCCATGAAGTCCGGCCTAAGCTCGATTGCCTTCCGATAAGCCGCCAATGTATTCTCAGGAGCGGCTTTAGAGAATCCCCTGTGTGCAATTGCAGAGACTGATTGCATGATAAGAACCTCCGGTCCGACCGGTCTGGCCTGTCTGACTTGTCCGACCAGTCCGATAGATTATACCCCAACTCGCCCAGCAATCCAATGCCTGCATTCCGCACGCACTCTGCAAAACAAGTAACAAGAATAGGCTCATCAGGAGGATATTTTAGTTGGCCCCAGCCAGACTACGGGCGCATTCCGATTGCCGTCGGTCTGCCGAGAAGAACGAAGAGTCTATACTCAGGCGATGGAGAATCTGGCGGAGATGATTCAGAAGATCCGTGACTCCGGCATCGGCGTGCTCGTTGTGGATTAGATGAACCGTCAGTCGGCCTGGCGCCCTTGGTTGCGAAGGAGATATTCAGGGTCATCAGCCGCTTCCGCGACCTCGGCACAACCGTCCTTCTCGTCGAGCAGAATGCGAGGGCGGCCCTGGGGATCGCCGATCGGGGGTACGTGCTGGAAACCGGCAAGATCATCCTAGAGGATTCGGCCTCCGAGCTTCTGAACAACAAGGAAGTTCAGCGCGCCTACCTGGGCAAAGGCTATCGGCACATTTGGGATTAGGAAGACCGGTTTTTCCGGTTACGCATTACGCATCACGCATCACGGAGTTGACGATGTCAATCTGGAATCGTAGACGTGAAACCATGCCGAGAGACGAACTCCAGCAAATTCAACTGGAGCGCCTCCAGGCGAGTGTGAATCGAGCCTACGAGAACGTGGCATTCTATAAGCGAGTATTCGACCAACTCGGCCTCAGCCCGGAGGATATCAAGTCGCTCGATGATCTCGCGAGACTGCCGTTGACCACGAGGCAGGACCTCCGCGACGGCTATCCCTATGATACATTTGCCGTTCCGCTGCGGGACGTTGTGCGCATTCACTCGTCTTCCGGCACGACCGGCGCTCCCACGGTTAGCGGATACACTCCAAACGACATCCACAACTGGAGCGAGTTGGCCGCAAGAGTGCTTGCCGCCGGCGGAGTGGAGAAGGAAGACGTCGTGCAGGTGCTCTTCGGCTCGGGACTATTCGCGGCGGGATTCGGATTCCAGTACGGCGCGGAGCTGATCGGCGCTTCCATGGTCCCGGTCTTGGTTGATAGCCCCGAACGGCAGATTGCGGTTATGCGGGACTTCAAGGTCACGGCACTTGTGGGTAACGCCGGCTACGCACTGTCTCTTGCCGAGCAATTGGAGCAGGCAAATGTGAATTCCCGGGCGCTCTCACTCCGAGTCGGCTTGTTCGGCGGAGAGCCCTGGCCGGAGAAAGTTCGAGCAGAGATCGAAAGCCGGCTTGGGATCACGGCGACCGATTACTATGGCCTGAATGAGGTTGCGTCGCCGGGCGTCTCCTGGGAATGTGAGTGCCGCTGCGGCCTCCACGTCGCCGAGGATCATTTCATCGCCGAAGTCGTAGATCCCAAGATCGGCGAAGTGCTCCAGCCAGGACAAGAGGGCGAACTGGTGTTGACGACGCTCACCAGAGAGGCTCTCCCACTCATCCGCTACCGGACCGGCGATGTCGCCTCACTGGACTTCGGCCCGTGCGAGTGTGGCCGAACTCTCGCCTGCATGTCGAGAATTCACTCTCGAACCGACGATATGGTCATCATTCAAGGGATCAGCGTATTCCCATCCCAAATCGAGGCAATCCTCGCCGAAGTGGAGGGAGCGAAGCCGCACTTCCGAATGGTGATAGACCGCCGGGGTGCGACCGATGACGTGGAGATTCAGGTGGAGGTTTCGGAAAGCATGTTCACCGACACCGTAAGCGATCTTGTGGAGGTCGAAGAAAGGGTTGCCGGCAGGATTCGCCAGGTTCTGGGCATCTCGCCGAAAACCAGGCTGGTGGAGCCCAGGACGCTTGAGCAGCTAATAGGCAAGTCACGGCACGTAGTGATAGACAAACGTGAGTTGTAGATAGATTCTTTGTCTGAGGGGGTGGTTGAAGGAGGATTATTCGCTTGGTAGGTTGTAAGCATTATTCAAGATCGCAAAGATCAAAAAAAAGGAGGCACTTAAGTGGTAAGAACCACAGGAACAACCTTGATTGCGCTGGTGTTGTTGGTTATGGCGTGTGTTGCCTTTGCCGCGGATATCGTAACCGTGCCGACCGCCAACCAGCTAAAGCGCGGGGAAATAGATGCGGCCTATTACTACATTGGCCTGGACATGCCTGCGGGTGCTCCCCAGAATGTCAACGTACAGACATTCTACATGGGGATTACGGATCAACTTGAGGTGGATGTACATCGCTATGACCTTGATCTGGTCGGTGATGACACCATAATCAATGCGTCTTGGTCACTGCTTCGGGAGACTCCGGCCAATCCCGACGTCGTCTTGGGCGGGCGGAACATCCTGGGCACGCAAGTAGGAGCGGACCCGAGGTCTGACAGGCGATCGTGGTTCTTGATGGCAGCGAAGACGCTCAATCTGCCGGCGCAAGGCCCGCCCTCCATTCCCATCATAAGGCTGCATGCGGGTCTCGGCACGAAGGACTATACCCTTCTCGGTGAGGACAGACACGGCGGTCTGTTCGGCGGAGTTCAGGCGTTGCTAACCCCGCAGATTGGTGCAATTGCTCTTCATGATGGTAGGGACCTAATCACCGGTCTCACCTTTTCTCCGAAAGGCACCGGACTCACGCTCAAGGGTGGTACTTTCGGAGAGCATTGGTGGGTCGGTCTCAGTTGGGCAAAATAGAGACCACGCAAAGAGCGGTCCGGATGAGTCATCCGGGGCAAGACGGGAGACCTAATATGGCCCCGAACGGGGTTGCTGCAATCGGGCGCGCAATGCTTTGCCAGATACTCCCAGAAGAATATGGATGTTCCGGCATCAGCAAATCCGCTCAGTTGGGATACGCGGCAAACCAGTCTGTCCATAGTTCAACCCCTCAGGAGGGGACTCTGGCTGCAGTATGAGTACGAGATAAATGACGAGAAGCCGCCGGCAGGAGTCGGCAAAGTGCAGAACAACCTGTTCTTCGTAGAGTTGTTCTCGGGCTTCTAGACGCACGCGCCCAGTGTGTCGAAACAGACATCGTTACGGTCGGTTCCTCTACGCTACTGGAGGAGCCGACCGTTTTTTTCTCCATGTATTTAAGTCACGGGGAGGTCAACCTTGCCTGACCCCCTCATTGTACTGCCATTGACTGATGCCTTTGCTCATGCTATCATTTCTAAGTAGGAGGGTGTTGCCGCCCGGGCAAATCAGACACTGTTCCGAGGTGGCTTCCGGTGAAGCTATGTCCATCTACGCCATCTCAGACCTCCATCTCTCCCTCTTCACCCCCAAGCCTATGGACATCTTCGGGCCTGCCTGGGAGGGTCATGCCGAGAAAATCAAGCGCAATTGGCTGGAAACGGTATCCGAGTCCGACACCGTCTTGCTCCCCGGCGATTCATCCTGGGCCATGCGGCTTCACGAGGCCATGCCGGATCTAAACTTCATCGCCGATCTCCCGGGCAGCAAGGTCCTCATTCGCGGCAATCACGATTACTGGTGGCACAGGAAGCAAACCTCGAAGATCCAGCGCGAGGTTGACCGAAACATGACCTTCCTCCAGGGGACTTCCACCATGATCGGCGACATAGGCATCACCGGCACCCGCGGCTGGCGCATTGACTGGGAGACCCGAAGGGGCGAGGGGGCGATGGGGCGAGGGGGCGATGGGGCGAGTGGGCCAGAGGGCGATTCTGCTCTTACGGATTACGGATTACGCATTACGGATCACTCATCACTCATCACGCAACGCGAGCTCACCTATCTCGAAAACGGCCTCAAGTCCATCCCTTCCTCAGCACAGTTGAAAATCGCCATGCTCCATTTCCCCCCGTTCGACGAGCGCCTCCAGCCAAATGACTTCGCCCATCTGCTCGTTCGGTGTTCGGTTGACATTCTCGTGTACGGCCACATCCATCTCGGCCTCGGTAATTGGCTGGAAGGCCCCGTGGAAGGGGTAAACTATCATGTGGCGTCGGCTGATATCATTGATTTCAAACCGAAGCTGATCGTCCCGTGATAGACTGATGCCGGGCTGTTATGCTATCATTTGCCGTCCAAGCCCTAACGTCTAAAGTCTAATGTCTGAAGTCTTTCGCCGTCTGAAAACCGAATTTCCCGGCGTGAAACTACTCGCCCTCGGGCAGACCGTCTACTGGGACGAGCCCATGAAGGCCATCCTCCAGCGGCGCCTCAACGAGCAGTACCCTGAGTGTCGGATGATCATCGGCATCCATGACGCCGATTACTTTTCCAAGGTCCCTTCGACCCTCGATCTCCACGGCTGGGGAATTCTTCCGCACAACGATGGCTCGACCAAGGATCTCTGGGCGGCGACCGGCGAAATATCCGCCTTGTTCGGGAGCGAGACCATCCCCACCCGCGAGCAACTGGCCGCCAATGGAGTCCGCCTGGACAAGATTGCCAAGGACTTCCCCGCCGGTCGCGCCGCGCTCATGGATATGGCGACCGAGGCCTGGGGATGGCGAGGGCTGGTTCACACCGACGCCGGCACGGAGATCGCATGTTGCATCCCCCTCGAGGATTCTCTGCCCCATCTCATCGAGCTGCTCGAGTGGGGATTCCATCACACGCTGGACGCCCTCTCTGTTGTGGATTCGACCCGTGGCAGGCGGGTCGCAGACGAGCTGATTGCCGAGGTCCGAGACTACGCCGACTCGCATCCCGACGACTCTATCACGGACATGTTCCGCGATTTCCTGGTGCGCTTCTACGAGCGATTTCTTGGCACATCGGAGAACCTGGAGGTCAGCGGCGCATCCCGCCTCTTCACGTTCAATCGCTCGACCGCCGGCCTGCCCAGGTTCAACCTGCTTGGCGCATTCCTGAATCCCGAAACGCGAGCCGCATGTCAGGAGGCCTACGACCTCGCCGTTCGGGGCTCGGATACGTATACTCTCGACCGATTCCCGCCCGGCGCGATTCCGTTCGACTTGGTTGTGCCGCGAAAGGGCAGGGGAACGATCTGCCTGCGTGACAACCATGTCGTCATTGATATGGAAGAGCCGATCACTCTACCTGGTGAGACACTCCCCACGACTCCCGGAGCGCTCGCCTCGTTGATCGAGGATCACTTCGGGCCGGAAGTCGCGCTCGTCGGCAAGGCGCTCACCCTTGTGCTCATGATGGCCCGCGAGTTCGTCTTCGTTCTCCACGAGCAGGCGTCCGCCTACGTGCCTCGCTGCCGGAAGATGGCCGCTCTCATGAAGGAGCGTGGCGTCAATCTGCCCTTCCTGCCAATCCTGCGGGTCAACTACCATACGTGGGACTGCCTCTCTGCCTGCGATGCGACCTTCAGCCTGCCCGGGCACCTTGCCGCCGCATTCCGCCAGGGGGAGATCACGTCCCGCGAGTTCGCCGATTCCTGGCAATCAACCGTCCGCGAGCAGGAGGAATTGCTCAAGAGGATCGCCGCGACCACCAGCCTCGACGAGCTTCTGGCCTTCCTGATCGAGCAGCAGGCCGATCCGTGGAGAGAGCGCATCGAGACCCACATGAACGCCTATGCCACCGTCCTCGACCTTTCGGAAAAGGCCAGGCCGCTCAAGGAGGAATCCGTTCGACTCAGGGACCTCAGCCATCAGATCAAACAGGAGGTCCAACAGCTCGAAATTGAGAAAGGCGAGCATTTCCGCGAGAAAGTCAAGCCCCTCAAGGATGAGATGGATCGCATCGCCCTCGAAGGCAAGAATGACGCCGCCATCCTGCAGGAACTGCGCTCGCAGGAGGAGCTTCGCGCCGAGTTGGAAAAGCAGATCGAGGCCAAGCGCGAGGAGGCAAACCAGGCCCACAACCGCAGTCTTCAACTGAAGCATGAGGTCCGATCCCTCGAGAATGGAGAGGAAGCCGTCAATGCCCGGCGAGCCGTGGACCTGATCGAATATGAAGCCGAGCTTGCGCGCCTCTGGCTGGTGCGTGACGCCATTCTCGTTTCACAGGGGCTGACTTACACGAATCATCGTCCCTCGGCATGGTGGTTTCTCATGGCTGACCCCGAGTTGAAATGGTTCAATGCCGTCGCCTCCACCGCCGAGTTCCGCTTCGAGGAAATGAGTTGACCGTCCCCTTTACAAAAGTCGAAGCAATCGGAAACAACTTCGTTCTCATAGATGCCCTCAGTCTGCCGGAGATGGACTGGTCCGCGCTCGCGATCAAAATGTGCGCCCACCATTTCGGCGTCGGCTCGGATGGCTTGCTGGTGCTCAAGCCCTCGGACAAGGCCGACTTCAAAATGCTGATGTTCAATCCCGACGGCACGCCCGATTCATGCGGCAACGGCCTTCGGTGCATGGCGCGTTAC
>DASRZD010000599.1:0-3383 GCA_035686805.1 Armatimonadota bacterium | reverse complement strand
GAACTCGGTATGCGGAATTGTGTCCGATCCCACGGGCAATCCGATCGCGGGCGCGCAGGTGAGGGTTGATTCGAAGTCGGATGGTTTGAAGGCTGAGACGGATGAGTGCGGGCGATATCAGTTGGAGAATCTGGAACCGAGGCCTTATGTGCTAATCGCTTCGGCGAAGGGTTACGAGGACGCGACGAAGGCGTACACGCCGGGGATGGGTGAGGTCAGTTTTCCCCTGAAGCCGGCGGTTGTTCAGTCGGGGCAACCAGCTTGAAGGGCAGTTCTTTGCACACCTTGCCGTTCACATAAAGCTTGAGGGTGGCGTCGCCAGGCATGTAGTCAGGCCGGAACTCGAAAGTGAAGCGACCCCACGAATATCTTTCCTTGCAGGGAAAAGTCTCCGTTTCAGTTTCTGTGCGTCCCGACGGCTTCCGCTTTGTAAGGCATTCGCACTTAAGGGTCACGGGAGCTTCCATCACCGCGAACCAGAAGGTGACCTCGAGCTGATGTTTCTTGTCCGTCAGGATCGGGATAGTCGTTGTCTCTTCGGCCGGCCGCCAACGATTCTCATCATCCCGTTCCCTCACTCCCAACTTTACGGCGCTCAGGACAATTCCCTTGAGGGGGTCGGGTGATTTCGAGCCGTAACTGCGAAGTCTTGCCTTGAAGTCCTCGCCTGTTACCTTCTTGATGGCATTGAGGATGGTGTGCTCGTCCCTGACTTTGCCAATCGAATGAATGACCGCCCCCTTCGATATCTCCTTGAAGATGGCCGGTATGGTTTCCGGGCCATGCCTTTTCACCAATCCACAGATCTCCTGGGTTGCATAAGCATAATGCGCCAAGAGGAGTTCTTGTTCCATCTTCCCCATGTCTTTGTCGAAATCAATGGCTCGCCAGTTTAGAAGGTCAACCTTGTCCTTCAAATCCTTGTACTTGGCCGTATCCTGGGCTCTTAGGTGCTCGGTCGCAGCGTCCTTGCCAAGCACTTCCTCCAGGCACTTTGCGGCAATGTACTCGGCGGACCCGTCAGTGAAGCATCGCCTGAAGGCGCCCTGAATTTCAAGGTCATAAATCATGGCCATCTCCGCCGACTCATGACAGACCATCCCGGCTTTGTTACCCTCGCGTATGTCCTGGCAGAAATCCAGTTGCCGGACGGCTTGGTCCAACGCTTTTGTCTGTCCATTCGGCTCGATAACCATAGGCACGACTCTTATTTCCGGCATCTTCTTGTGCTCTGTTGCCTGCCCGCCAAAGAAGAAGGAATCGGTCTCGGGAATATAGGTAAGCCAGGGGTCGCTGTAGCCTGTCTGAAGCAGCGCTCTGAGGTCATTCGCATCCCACAACCTGAACCAGCGGCACTTACCGATTGATTGCACGCTCATACACAGATCGTGGAACTGGTCAAACGTGTCAATGATGGTCTTACTCGGCTTCGCCATGCCAAGTTGTTCGGCAATCAATTGGCACGCTTCGTCTTTGTGCTGGGCTAACTTCTCCAAATCGTACTGGGCCTGTGACTTCCCAGTGCCATTGAATCTCTTGAGGATCTCCGGCATTATCTGGCGAGCGAGTTCCTCCATGTCGTCCCTGTATTGGACGGTGTATCCGCTTTCGTGCAATTCCTTCCAGCTGCGGGAGGCATCCTCTGCCAAGGCAGTTGAGCATGCCGTCGCCAACACGAGTACCATGCAGATTGTTCGTCTCAATGTCTTCACCTCGACTCATCTTGCTGCTAACTTCATGCGGTAGGTGAACCGCTCCCCTGTCCGCTCGAATTCGACCTGGATGCGGTCGCCGGGCTGACGGGCGGCGATGTAGTGAGTGAGCCAGGCCGAGGAAATGACCGGTCTGCCGTCAACCGCCAGCACAACATCATTCGCCCGAATCTCCCAGAAGGCCGCCGGCGTTCGGGGGTAGACCTCAATGATCTTGACACGATTCCCCTCTTTGACGAGCGACGGGGAACCAGTAACGGGAGCAGTATCACGCGAATCTATGCCGAGCCAGGTTATCCGATAGTCGCGGAGGAAGTCCTTCAGATCCTCGCCGATGACCTTCCGCACGGCTCTATCGAGCATGCCGCCGTTGATGTACCTCTCGTGCGAAGCGGCGAGCATGATCCGCGCGATGACGCCCGGGCCGAAACGGTCGTTCAACTGAATGACCAGCGCATGGGCAGCCGCGTAGCCCGATCCATCGGCGCAGTTGTTCCAATCAAGCAGGGCCACATTTGTCTTTGCCAACTCCTGATAGATCCAAGCCGGCGGCTGATAGCGGTCGCCGAAGAGCTTCTCATTCAGGATGTCGCCCGCCAGATCGGAGACTCCATCCCGAAACCAGCGAGTCTCATTGACCAGCGTGAACCCGTCCCAGCAGTAATCTCCGAGCACCACTTCCCGCCGGCTGAGGGAAGCCAGCATCGAGGCCTCAGTGATCTCGTGGGCGATCCCATGACTCCATTCCGGGTGAATAACCCCGCCGGGCAAAACCAGCATCGGCAGTGAGAGCTTGCGGCCTTTGAGCGGGAATCTCAGCTTGAAGCCCTGAGAGGTATCTGTCACTGGTACGAGATAGAGATCAAGCGTGAAAGCCCACGTGATGCCGGTTCGGGCCTTGATCTCGGACTGGGCCTCATCGAACGCCTTGCCGACGATCTTCGCCTGCGATGACATCCCCTGCGGATAATGGACGCTGATGTCCCCAATCTGAATCCGGCCCTCGTATGACTGGGCCTTCATGAGCTTGCGGGCGTCAACCTTTGCTTTGCCGATGGTGAGGTCCATGTGCTCGGGGAAAAGCCCCGAGTGGACGTTGCCATACTGGAGGTCGCGCATGATCGGCTCGCATCCGCCGATCAGGACCATCACGAGGCTGAGAATCAGGAAGCTAGCCCTCAATCCGATATGCCTGTGTCCAGGCGACTTTGCCGTCACTGGAAATCACCTTACAGCGGATGTACCCATTAGGCTCGGCCCTGCCGGTCAGCCGATATGATGCTGAATCCCCCACCGTCTCCTGGAGTATCGAGCCCCATTTCCCTACAAATCGGATCAGGTATTTCTGCCCCGGCTTCCCCTGCACTCTGAATTTCTTGCCGTCGAAGGAATAGTCGGCGAGCTCGACTCCCGTGGAGGCATAGAAGTCGCCTTTCGCGAGGGAATCAAGGATTGCTTTGGGGGTCAGTTCAAGCACACGGACGTAGAGCCATCCGCGGCCGGGATTGGCCCTGCTATCGCTAACGGTCTTGAGATTGTGGGCATCATCGGTCGCGGTGGCGTAGACGGTCTTGCCGTTCGACAGGAGGATGTCCCAGGTCTGTTCGACCGGCAGGTAGGCAAAGTTGCCGGCATTATTGACCGCTGGGTGACCGTTGAACACCTCCAGCA
>DASRZD010000598.1:0-4653 GCA_035686805.1 Armatimonadota bacterium | reverse complement strand
GTGATGGGGCAAGAAGCCTTTTCACTCCTCGCCCCATCACTCCTCACCCCATCGTTATGGTATGGAATGAGTCTGGGGTGCTGCGCCAGGATTCCAATTGAGGGTGCTGAAGTCAGAAACAGACATCACATGCCCGTCCACAAAGCCGATGTTATTCTGGCCAATATGACGTGGAGGAACGGGAAGCAGGGGTGGGCCGTCATTCTGATTCGGGCCCGGCTTGGAGTCGAAGAAGGAGACGGTCTCGGCCGGCGAGGCAACGTCCATCGCTCCGAAGTTACCTATGCGATCATTCATGCCATAAGACGGTCCGCCGGTCTTGTCGGTGGGGCAGACGAGGACCTTGGGGTTCTTGAAGTAGGTCTGGAGCGACTTATTCCAGTGATCTGAGGCGGGGAAACGGCCGTCATAATCAGCCGCATACATATGAAGCGCCGCGCTGATCTGCTTCACGTTGTTCAAGCAGGCGGTTCTCTGCGCGGCCTCCCTGGCCCTGGCGAAGACGGGGAACATGATGGCCGCCAGGATTGGAATGATCAGTACCGCCAATCCGCTGACTATCACGGCGGCAAGTGCTACTCCATATCCTTTGAGCTGAGGGTCTCGCCCCATCTGCACCAGGGCAATGACCCCCAATGCCAGGCCGATCGGCGCAGTGACGCACGTGCACAATCCGAGAATCCCAAGTATGAGGGCTGCAATCGCCAGCCCGCTCGTTCTTGGTGCAGGGGGCGGAACCTCTGGTCCTGAAGTCTCATTTCTCATCTCTTCCATCTCAGGCCTCCAATCCATACAATTCGCAGACTAGCCGGTCTATCTCCTGCTCTACCGACTGATCGCCTGCAAGCCGTTGTTCTACCAGCTTCACCATCCGGTCGTGCCCAGGCTTATCCGTCGGCGGCAGAGGGATCCGCTCCAGGTCAACCTTCTTCACGTGGGCGATCGTATGCGGGTTGGTCAGGCATTTCGCCTGATAGTACATGCTCATCAACTTGGAGTTCAGGACACCCAGGACGAAGCGGAAGTCCATCTCACTGCGATTGTTGTACAGGAAATACAGCGACTGCTCGGGATACATGCCGGAGTCGTCGTATGCGGCGATGAGACGATCCCCGGTCTTGCGGATGAGAATCTTCGGCGAGGCCCCCAGCTTGCGCCTGTCAACCGTCCGCCCGGTGATGTTCTCCATCCGGAAGTCGAACCAATATGTCTTAATCACCGAATAACGATTGATGCCCCTGCCCTTCAGGACCGGCATCTCGGAGTCGCTGGTTTGGATCTCATGCACCAGTTCGGACAGTCCGCCGAACCCCGAGGTGCAGTCGCAGATATCGCCCAGAAGCGGCCCACCGGCAGATTCCATCTTCTCGATCAGCATGCCGATCATCGGGTCTTGTGGCCTCGCGAACTCATCCGTGAATTGGCTCTGATGGCACAGGGAGATCAGTTCGCCATACTCCGAGACGGTCATCGCTCCCGGGCCGGGAGGACGCTTGCGCAGGACAAAGATCATAGCGTCTGCAGTGACACCCGGGAATCGGATGCCGTGCATTACCTCCAGAAGCTCGCCCTCGGCCAGCAGGCGTTTTCTAAGATTGGAGAACTGGCTGTTGAAGGCGAGGCGATCGGGCACGATGAATGACAAGTAGCCGCCGACCCGGGTCATTTCCATGCCCAGGGAGATGAAATACTCGAATACATTCGGCATGTAGGAGTTTCCGCCGAATCGGGCTTTTAGCTGATCTACCCTGTCAGCGGCATATCCTCCTATCCCGAATCTCCCCGCCAGCGAGATCCATGGCGGATTGCCAATGACCGCATCGAAACTGTCTGGGAACTTGATGGGATCCAGGAGCGCATCGGCAAGCCGGAGGTTAGCCGCCGGAATGCCGAGGGCCTGCGCCTCATCGAGGGCCTCAGGATCAATGTCTATCCCGTAAAAGCACTTCAGCAGCCGCTCTCCGCTACTTGCCCTGCACCATCTGACCAGATAATCGTACGCCGCTCTGAGAAACGCTCCCCTGCCACAGCAGGGATCGAGGATCTTGAGCCCGCAAAGCTGATCGGGCGTGAAGTCGTCGCAGAGCCGGCCGATCGTATGGTGAACAATTATGTTAGCGATGGCCGGTGGAGTATAGTATGCCCCTCGTACATCCCTGACGAGCGTTTGCATGGTTCCAGTATACTCCAGTTTTGCAGGATGTCAAGCCATGGTCGAGAAGCGCATAAGCAGAGGGGAACAAGGTGCTGGTCTACGTGACCTTGAAGCCCGGGCAGTCCGGTGACTATCTCGTCAGTCTGGCAGTCTAGTGCCCGATCTCAATGGACGTTGTGATGGGTGAATCTGTCCTCAGCAATTCATCGTTACCGACTCGGAAATAAGTCCCGTCCACCATCAATAGGGCTGACGGCTTGCCGGCGATCTCTCGCAGGGCAGCGATATGCCCATCCGACTTGATCCTCATACCTGCCAGCGGTGAGCTAAATCGGTTCACTATGACAGTGTCTACGACATCGCCGCGCCTGATTTCCACCCCCCGAGCGCCGGGTGCCTCGATCCGCTCGATCTCCGCAAGCGGAGTTCCGGCTTTGTATGGGTAGAGCACGGTCACAAAGCACTCTTCCTTCGTGAGGCTGGTAGACGCGGATAGGTGCCACTGATTAGGCGAGCCGTTGTCCGGCGGCACGTCGAATTGATTTGTCTGACTTAAGGCAAGGCTTTCAGGCCATGCGAAGTCGGCCAGCAGGCGGGCGTCGCCCTTGCTGATGGTCGCCTGGTTTTCAGCTAGATCCATCTTTTCCCACGAATGAAGCAGCCAGTCGAACCTCGATGCCTTGGGCGCCGAGACCTCATCAATCAGCACAAAGAAGTCCGGCCTAAGGAAGACCACGTGCCTGAGGAACTTGCTCAGCTTCCCATCATAGGCCTTTGCCGCATCGCCGCAGGCGTAGTCGAATGATTCGCCGAACACCGCCGATGTGATCCGTCCCTGAGCCGACCGCGACTGGAAGGTCTGTCCGTTGCCATTGACGAGAATTGAATTGTGCGCCTTGGTGAGCTTGGTCCATCCATAATGGTGCGGCGCGCCGTAGTACGGCCTGAACCCCGACTCAATCGCCAGCGGCTCGCCGAACGCCTGTAGGTAGAAGGCATTCTGGTCGGCATATGCGTGGCTGCACGACCCGCCCGGACTGCTTCTCATCAGGAAGAACGTCTCATCCTCATTCTCCAGGTTCGTGTGCATGGCCACCAGCCCCATGTCATAGAAGGCTCTCGAAGGCGGCAGGTCGGTCGGGGGCTTGGCCTTGAGCGAGTCATCACGGTGCAGGTAGTTCATCGGGTTATTCGATGGCGCGCCCATGGCCTCGGCATACCATCGAAAGTAGGGATTGCGGTTGATTGAGGCGAACCGATACATTTCGTTGGCGTGCCCGGAACTCGGCTCCAGCCATGAGCCGTCGCCGAACACCATTGACTTCGTGTGAGGCGGGATGCAGTAGAGCGCATACCAGCCGGTATTGCGGAAATAGGGCTTGCCGCACAGGTCCGCGCCGGTTGCCCCCTGGAGAGCGTCAATGAATTGAAGCGCCCAACTCATGTAACCGGCCCAATACCACGGCCCCTCGCTATAGCTGCCGTCCGCCCCGCCCCATGGAGGGTAGATGCACGTGTAAACGCTCAGAACGTACTCAAGCCATTCTTCGCACTCGGGGATCTCGCCCATGAAAGCGATGCTCGCCTCGCCAAGGAACATGAGCGCCCGCTGCGAATGGCTGTTGTAGGGCTTCGACTCGTATGGCATCCTGCGCAGAATCTCATAGAGCTCTCCCGCCCGAATCCTCATCATTGCTGTGACACGCGCTCGCTCCTCGGATGTCATGGTGTTCCAGATCCAGTCGTATGCCCGGCTCGTGCTGAGGGCAATGGGCATGGCCGTTTCGTCGTTATACCGGTAGCTGGTCGTGCCCTGAGGATCCCACTCGCAGAAATGGAGCATGATGCGCTTAGCCTCATCCGCATACTCCCGTTGGCCGGTCACGAGGTAGCCGAACGCCAGGTAGTCCAGCGCCGTGGCCATCACCCGTATGTCGCGGTAAAGCGTCCTCCAGGTTTCGATCACCCTCTTGTCGTCCGGATACCGCTCAGGCTCTGGCATCAGGGGCTTGTTGAACTGAGCTTCGATCTGCTTTTCGAGGTTCGGCCAGAGGTCCTTTCGAGCGCCGGATCGGGACTCTCTCAGCGACTCAAGCCCCTCCGGACGCACGAAGAGTCTGGGCCTCCCTCGCAAGACGCTCGCCCGCACCTTATCCATGGGCGGTAGAGTCAACCGGACGGCATCTTTCGGCATCGTGAAAGAGCGAATTGAGCTCCAGGCGGACGTCGTTCCGTCGGCGTTGATCGCCTGGTAGCGCCAGAACCACTTCCCCGCCTGGATAGCTTGAGTCGGCGGATGGAGATTGAGTTTCAGCCCCTCGACGGTCACTGCCTCGACGAAGTCCTTGCTCTGCGAATACTGGAGCGTATAGGTGGCGGCATTCGGCTCGGGCAGCCACAGGAAGGCCGGCGGATTCGTAGCAGACTCCGAGCCATCCGCTGGCATGGGGCGGATCATGGTGTCTGGAATCGGCAAGCCGGCGTCCAGGTATGACGCC
>DASRZD010000597.1:0-5643 GCA_035686805.1 Armatimonadota bacterium | reverse complement strand
TTCCTCATCGGCAAGGAGGTTCGCGGCTACTTCGTGGATGTCACGAACAAGGAGTACCGAACGTTCATCGAAGGCATCATCATCCCACGCCTGAAGAGCTCGCCCTGCGACGGCCTGATGTATGACAACTTCCGCACGCCTCTCGGAAAGGCCGCCGCGGGACTCACCCCCAAGAGGCTTCGAGAGTTGGAGGACGGCCTGCGCCTGCTCCTGGAGGAAACGAAATCCCAAATGCCCGCGGGCAAGCTCCTGCTCTTCAATGGAATCACTCGCGGCGGAAGCGGCGGCGAGAGGGCGGACCGCAGCCTCGAATATATGAAGACGGCCGATGCCGGGCACGATGAGTATTTCTGCTACATCGGCGGCCCGGACGTCTTCCGCCCGGCGGCGAAGGTTCGCGAGGACATTGATCTGCTAACCAAATACGGCGGGGAGAACAAGACGCTCCTATACGCCGTCAAGCTGGCCAAGTCCAAGGCTATCAAGAGCGAGTCCCGCCTGGCGCAAGTGAAGCGATATTGCTATGGCTGCTTCCTGATGGGCTATGTGCCGGGGCATGGGTTCATCCAGTTCCGGACCGCCGCGACCATCGAGCAGGGCCAGCTCGATGGCAATGACTCGGCGGAAGTCCACCTTGACCTGGGTATGCCAAAATCAGCCTATGCTGCGGACGGATTGCTCCTTAAGCGCGAGTTCACCAAGGGCTGGGTGTTCGTGAACCAGGATTCATCGCCCAGGGAGATCAGTCTCCCTGCGGACCTGGTCTACGGGGGCAAGGAGTTTCACAAGGGCGATGCCTACACCATCCCTACTGAGGACGCCGCATTCTTCCTGAAACCATGAGCGAGCCCGAACAAACTCCGGAAGACCGGTTTCGCGACGCGGCTCTGGGGATCCTTTTCCTGCTCGTCGGCCTGCTGATCCTTTTCATGGCGGTGGTCAGCCTGGTCAGGCGCGAGTCCGGCTGGACGCCGATGGTCGCAATCGGCGCAGTCTGGATGATCCTCGTGCTGATCGGCGCAGGTATCAGCCACATCGGCTGCTGGCGGAAATGGCGCTGGGCCGGTCGGCTGGGAAGAATGGCCCTGATTCTAGGGTTGGCAGGCATCGCCATCATAGTGGTCGGCGGTCTGCTCCGAAGTCCTACGACCCTGGCGCATGGGCTGATAGAAGTGCTGATGGCCTGGTGGATAGGCTTCGGGCTCTTCCTCTACCTTTCGGCAAGAAGGAGCGGCAAGCCGAAAGAGGATATAGCAACCTCTCCGGCAATCATCGCAATCTGGCCGTTGCTGTTCGTGCTGAGAGGGTCAGGCGGCATGATACTCTTGCTAGTGCCGATCATAGTCCTCAGCGGCGTGTACCTGATCCTGTACAAACTTGGATGCCACTATGCCGGAGTAGTGTTATCCACAGCGCTCGTGATAGCACTCATCGGTCTGGGGTGCCGCAGGCGCTGACATGCGAGCGCTCTGATGTTATAATCAGGGCGACTAAGCAATCCCAGGGAGTTGGCTTGCGCATCGGCATGTTGGTTACCACCCTATACACCGCAAATCCCCAAAGGCCCTCGTGCCATGGTGTGGGATTCTATGTGCAGGAACTGCTGGCTGCAATGCTGAAGGCGGATTCCGAAAGCCGTTTCATCCTCATAGGCGAGAAGCCGCTATCCCTTCCGGAGCAGTTGCATTCTAGCCCCAACGTTAAAGAAGCGATCATACCCTTTGACATTCGAGGAAGCACCAAGATGGGCTTTTGGCGGGAGTGGGTCATGGCTCGAGAGCAGGTGGACATTCTGCATGAGCCCGAGCCCTGCGCAGGGATTGTTCGCCTGTCACGCTACCCCCTGGTGCTGACCGTGCATGACATCATCCCACTGTTGTTCCCGCAGTGGTTCCGCCAGACACACAGAGGAGCGTTCGCAGTATTCACCCCAAGTAATATCGGCCGAGCCGATGCCGTGATCGCACTCTCCGAGAGTACGCGCAGGGACCTGGAGCGGGTGCTCCCCTGGTCAGCAGGCAAAGGCACGGTGATTCACGAGGCCGGCCAATCGCTGGACCTTCCTGAGCCTCCCGAGGCGGAGGTTGCTGCCCTGGGCATCAATAAGCCGTATCTCCTGACCGTCTCAACAATTGAGCCAAGGAAAAATCACACCGCGCTGCTCGAGGCTTATGACACTATCCGGCAGCACGGTCTCGACCTCCAATTGGTGTTGGCAGGCCAAGCCGGCTGGCAAAGTGAGAGCATTCTGAAGCATCCCTCGCTCAGTCGGTACAGCGGGGATGTTCTGTTTCTGGGAACGATCTCGCCGGAGATGCTCGCCTATCTATACCGGAACGCTGAGTTGTTCATATACCCCTCGCTATACGAGGGCTTCGGCATGCCGCCCCTGGAGGCGCTCACGGCGGGAATCCCGGTGATCGTGGGACGAAACTCCAGCTTCCCCGAGGTGCTCGGAACGGCGCCCTATTATCTGAGCGAACGGCCGACCGGTCCTGAGATCGCGCAGGCGGTGGAATCACTGATGGGAAACCCAGGATTGAGGTCGAGGCTCTCGACGCTCGGCAAGCAGCGGGCAAGAGAGTTTAGCTGGGAGAAGACGGCCTCGCAGACCCTGCAAGTATACGAAGACGTCCTCAGGAGGCGGCGATGCTAGGATTGTCATTGGCGTATCTGCCGGGAAGCAGCCTCAGGGAAGTCACTGACACGTTCTTGAAGCTGCAAGGCAGTCTCCCTCTCAAAGCCTGCGAGCTACACCTGGAAGCCATCCAGTTCGAAGCGGCCTTCTGGTACTGGGACCGATCAGTCACGGAAACCGTCTCGGCGATCCGGGAGCGTGTGGACAAAATGGGTATCCACCTCCCTTACCTAGACCTGAACCCTATCTCGCCGAATCCTCGGCTCGCCAAAGTTGCATTGGCGGTTCAAAGGTCGGCGATAGGCAGGTCGGCTTCGCTGGGAGCGGATTACGTCGTCTTCCATGCCCGAGGTCGTCATGGGCTGGAGCCGTCGAGAGAGCGCGAGATCGAATGCTGGCAGAAGGTGGTCCGTGCCCTGAGCGATTTTGCGGCTGAGCGTGGGATCGCCTTCTACCTGGAGAATGCGGACGATGTTCGCCTGATAGACGAAGTGGGGCAGATACTCGTCGAGTGCCCGAAGGCAGGCCTGTGCCTGGATGTCGGCCATCTGTTCGAGCGTGTCGAGGCGCCGCCCTTCTACCGGCGAGCCGCCAAAGTGATGCCGTCGCTCGTGCACAAGGGCGTTCCCTCCTACGAAGCAGGCGGCCTGGAAACTATCATGCGTACGTTCCGGGATAGAATCCGGTGTGTGCACTTGCACAGTCACGACGGACGTACGGCACACCGACCGATTGCCGGTAAGATCAGCCTCAAGCCTATGATCGAAGGCCTGCAGGGCATCCCCATGATCGTAGAGGCGGACTATCGGCGGTCGAGCATTGACGAGATCAGGCACGACCTGGCGCTGCTGGAGCGATTGCCCGGATGAAAGAGAGTTCGCGGCTATACAGATGGATGAACCACTTGTGCGGGAAAGTGATCCTCCCGTACGACAGGATGTTTTTCGCCCGGGGGAACATCGCTCCACGGAGGACATATAACCTCCTCCTGGCGAAGGCCGAAGCACGACTCCGTGCTCGGCGGCCGATGTCCTATCCGATGGGCCTGCAGCTCGAACCTACCATCCACTGCGTGCTAGATTGCCCTCACTGCCCTCGCATGAAGGCGACCGCGGGCATGTCACTCGGCCACATGGATTGGGACGCATACGAGCGGCTCATGCGGGAGGTCGGGCCCAGCCTCGCCGGGATCGCTTTCTGGCAATGGGGCGAGCCCCTGCTGCATCCGCGCATTGTGGATATGCTGCGGATGGCCGACTCATACGGCATCATCAGCTTCCTGAGTACCAATGGCCAGCCGAATGAGTCCGAGGTCGATATCCCCGGGCTGGTCGAATCGGGGCTCGATATGCTGATCGTCTCCATGGACGGAGCGACTCAGGAGGTCTACCAATCGTTTCGGGCGGGCGGAAGTCTGGAGAGGCTCAAGGACTTCACGCATGCAGTGATTGCCCACAAGAAATCGGTCGGTCGCGGTCCGCTCGTGAACGTGAGAGTTGTGGCGACGAAGTCGAATGAGAGCGAGATCGACGACGTGAGGCGGTTTGCCGAGGAGTCGGGCGCGGACCTCTTCTCCGTCAAGAGCCTGAGCCTCTATTATGATCCTGATCCGGCGAATCCCCATCTCCCCGACGATCCTTTTTACCGCTCATTCCAGTACCAGGGCGCCGCCGAGGCGGAGGAGTACCGCAGTAGGCCGAACTACTGCCGGAAGCCCTGGTTATGGCCGACCCTCCGATATGACGGGACGCTTCTATTCTGCGAGTGCGACCATCAGATGACCGCTCCCCTGGGGAACGTCTTCACCGCCGGGTCGTTCAAAGAGGTCTGGCGAGGGGAGATGGCCGCCGAGTTGAGGGGACGCTTCGGGGCTGACGGAGTCATTGACCTGGAGTTCTGCCGCCGCTGCCGCTACAAGCTGGATGATGCGATCCGGCGGGTTGACACGCTTACGTGATTCGGCTTCCCGCACCCGACTGCAGGTACCATGAAGGTCTGCCTCCTATCCTCCGGCCAGTTGGCGCATGCGAGCGACCCAGCTCTCGAAGTCGGGCGGGCCTTCCTGGATGTGCGTCATGTTCTCGCGTCGGGCGATCCTCTCGAACTTGTCGAGCGTGGCCTTGAATGCCTCGGGATCGGCCGGCTTGCTTGACTCGGCTGCCTGGACTAGGTCCACGTAAAGTATCTGGAGTTCGGATTCCTCGACGCGCCGCAGGGTCTCGGGGTCGCCCGCGAGTCCCTCCGCCCGCATGAAGCAGTCCTTCGCTTTCGTCATGAAATCCTGATCAAAGAGGTTCATGCCGTAGCGGATTCCGCCTGGGGGATGCATAAGCTTGCCGTGATGTTCCTTCTCCCACGTATTCCACAGCAGCTCCTGGTAGTCCCATATCGGCTCGGCAGCCTTGCCGTAGCAGCCGTAGACAAAGTCCTGCATCAGCGACCGAGTATCGAGTGAGGGATCCCACAGCAGCTTGCCCCAGACCCAGCAGCGCATGTAGCCATCCGACGTGCCGGGAGTCTGGTAGTTGCCCTGGAGCATCACGCCTTTCGCGTTGTGCGCGACGAAGAACCGGATGCTGTCCGCCACCATCTGCCAGTTGGGCATCGGCGCGGCGTAGTGGCTGAAGTTGCAGGTGTAGTCCCAGATGTTGATGTCCGCGCCCATCGCCGCCCAGGCCTTCATCCTCGTCTGGAAAGTCTGGGTCTCCTCGATGGTGAGGAAGGGCTCGGCCCACGCGTGGCTATCAGTGCAAAGCTGGATGGCAACGTTCTTGTGCGGGCGAACTGTCCTCGGCGGCATGGATGTGTCGAGATAAGCGAGCGTAGAGATCTTAACCTTCGGGAACTGCTTGCCTACCTCGTCGGCGACGGCATTAACGAATGTCAGCAGTGGGCCCGAAGGACTGCCTTCTGCTTCAGTCGCAGCCCTGCACTGCGCACAAGCGCAAAACGGCACGGAATCGTTCTGCGACACGCTCACAATCTGCGCGTTAGGGTTGCCTTGG
>DASRZD010000596.1:0-9715 GCA_035686805.1 Armatimonadota bacterium | reverse complement strand
GCATGCTATGGGCACTTGCCTGCATTGACCAGCACCCCCGAGGTGGAATTGGTTGCTGTGTCCGACCTCAATGAGGCTCGGCTTGCGGAGCTTAAGGAGAAGTACAATCTGGAGGCGACATATCCTGACTATCACGATCTGCTGGCTCGAGACGATATAGAGGCTGTGGGGATTGCGACCCCCCTCGATCAGCACTATCCGGTGGTAATGGACGCCGCCAAGTATGGCAAGCACGCATTCTGCGAGAAGCCGATCGCCGAGACCGTCGAACAGGGGCGGGAAATGGTCACTGCAATGAAGCAGGCGGGCAAGCTCCTGGCTATAGATTTTGAGAAGCGAAACTCAGTTCCCTATCCCAAAATGAAGGAACTCCTCGATAAGGGTGCAATCGGCGAGCTCAAGGTGATGAGGTTCATCGGCAACTGGCAGGGCGGACGTTGGGCAAGTGCCGAGCGATACAGAATGCTGATGACAGAGGGGCTGGGATCCATCGTTGACTGCGGGATTCATGACTTTGACCTGGCTCGGTGGTTCAGCGGCTCGGAGTTCGCCGAGATCAGCTCGAAGGGCATCTACGTGGAGGATTACCCGAATCCGGATCACGTCATGGCGACCTGCAAGATGAAAAACGGGGTGCTGGTGCTCATAGAGGCCGGTTGGGCCTACACTCATACGACTCCATGCCATGAGGCGAATCTTCGCGCGGACCTGATCGGCACGGACGGCGTCATGGGATATGCCGACTGGCAGACGAACATCGAGGGCGAGGAGACTCGCAAGGAGTTCAGCCTCTACTCGAAGGACGAGTGCTATCGCGAGAAGATCACCGCACCAGGGAAGGCCTTCGGCCGGATGTATTCATTGTTCGCGCAGAGCATCAGGGCTGGGAAGCTGATCGGTCTGCCGTCAGGGGATGATGGAGTGAAGGCCCTGGAAGCGGCGCTGGAGGCACTCAGGCAGGCGAAAGGCGACTAAGCCTATCCTCGGCAGTCCGGATGTCCGAAGCGTGGTCAACGTCGAAGGCGAGCTCGGGGTAGGGGCTGACGTACGCCCGGCCATTGACATTCAGTACTTCACTGATGCGGTTCTCGGCATCCTTCAATGAGAGCTGCCCGAGGGCGAACTTGAGTGCAAAGCCGATCCCCCACATCTGCACCAGTGCTCCCACGCTCCTGCGGGCGTCCAGGACTTTGCGCATCGCATCCATGTGAAGCCTTAGGACCTCGGGCCGGAACATGACCGCGCTGCTGCCGGTGAACTCGCCTTCCTTCGCTCGGATGAAGATCCACTTCCGGTCGGGGAACTCGGCCATGATCGCGGGCTTGTCAATGGTCGGGTAAACGATATCCGCCTCAGGCGAATTAAACACGAAATCATCAATCGCCCTGGGGGAGAGCAGGGGCATGTCGCCGCTCACCATGAGAATGCGCTCGGCATCGGGCATGGCGTCCATGCCTTTGGTGAGGTTCTCGACCTCATGGCATCCTTCGACGAGGACGGTCGCGCCATCGAGGGCATTGCGGAGTTCCTCGGGGCCGACGACTACCACCGATCTGATGGACTCCGCCGACTCCAGCGCCTGCACGACCCAGTGCGCCATGGGTTTTCCGTTGAGGATCAATAAGGACTTACAGTCCACTCCGGCGGCGGCCTTAAACTCGGGGTCGTTGATCGTCCCGCCGGCTAATACAATCGCGTCTACTTTGGCCATGGGGTTATTATACCAGGCGACGCGGCAGAATGCACCAAGCACCGGGGACAAAAAAATGCCAGGCTTTAGCACAGTCGCCGTTTAACTTACACGACGCTCCTTGCCTCTTGATGCAATCGCGTAGGCAGGCGGCGGCGCTTTCGTATCACGACGTGCCCTTCGGTCTCCTTACCACCCCCTATGATGTTACCACCATAGGGAGGTTAGGGTTCCCTACGGACAACCCGGCATACAGTTCCTGAGCCGTTTCCAGCCAGGTTCAATATGCAAGGCTCGTGGTCCGGCCTGGCAAAGCAATGTACCGGGGGCACTTTCGGGTACACGAGATAAATACCCGTACGACACGCAGGCAAAACATGAGCGTGTAAGTTTTTTTCAGGAATTAGCGGTGCGTTTGCCCAAATGTTTTAGACGATCATATCCTGCGCCATAAGTCTAGTGAGGGATTACCATGAATCTTCCGATTCGAGTTGCGTCGGTGCAATATGCCACCGACCTGTATGACAAGACCGACAACACGGAGAGAGCGCTCGAACTCCTCGATGAGGCTGCTCACACCGCTGACCTCGTCCTGCTCCCCGAGACCTCCTTCACCGGATACTGGCTCGGGAAGGACATGGCGCAGTTCGCCGAACCGGTTCCGGGCCCGATGACCGCCCTTGTATCGCAGATCGCCCTCACGCGGAATGTCGTCACTTGCTTCTCGCTTGCGGAGCGGGACGGAGACAAGATGTACAACACTGCCGTCCTCATCGGCGCGGACGGGAGTCTGATCGGCAAGCATCGGAAGGTTCACCTGTTCAAAGCCGACGAAGAGGCGGGGTTCACTCCAGGCAATGACTTGGAGGTCTTTGACACACACCTGGGCAAAGTGGGCATTCTCGTCTGCTACGATGCCCATCATATCGAGAGTATTCGAGTGCTGGACCTCAAGGGTGCGGATATAGTGCTCATCCCATCGGTGGGGCTGGTCTGTCCGCCGGAGACTCTGGAGAGCACTATTCATTCGTGGGAGACGGTTCTGCGGGCCAACGCCAAGTACGGGCGCTGCCATGTCGTTTGGGCGAATAAGACAGGCAGGGACGGCGATCTGACCGCTATCGGGAACAGCATGATCCTCGATCCGAAGGGGCACATTCTCGCTCGCGGCGGCATGGAGGAAGAGGTTGTTCGCACTGAGATCATCATCCAGCCTAAGACTCCCCGACCCGGCCGCCGCCCCGAGCTTTATGCCCCGATCATCAAGACATGAAATACTTCATCGGGACCTCGGGCTGGAACTATGACCATTGGAAGGGGAGGTTCTACCCCGAAGACCTTCCAAGCTCCAGGTGGCTGGAGTACTATGCCAACCACTTCTCCACCGTCGAGATCAACTTCTCATTCTACAAGTGGCCTGATCGGGAGCAGTTCGAGAAATGGGCCAGGGAGACGCCCGATGACTTCCTATTCGCGGTCAAGGCGAGCCAGTATCTCACTCACAGGAAGAAGCTGAAGGACGCCGCCGAGCCGGTCGAACGGACGATCACTCATGCGAAGGGCCTGGGGAATAAACTCGGCCCGATCCTCTTCCAACTCCCGCCACATTGGAAAGTGAACGTCCCGCGCCTGTGCGAGTTCCTGGGCCTTCTGCCGGGGGACGTCCGCTGCGCGATGGAGTTCCGCGATCCAAGCTGGCTCGTGGACGAGGTCTTTGATTTGCTGACCGAGCATGGGGTCGCGAACTGCATCATGGCCGCGCCCGATCTTCCCAGGGTCATGAGGATCACCGCACCATTCTCCTACATCCGCATGCACAGCGGCGGGGCGGAAACCGAGGGGAAGTTCGAGGATATGCAGCTCGAATGGTGGGCAGAGCAGATCAGGGAGATGCTGAAGACCGCCGACGTGTACGTCTACTTCAACAATGACTACAAGGGCTTCGCGCTGGAGAACGCAAGGAGGCTCATTGAGCTGATCTCTTGAGCGAGTGTCCTTTCCCCTCTGCCACCACCCGTCCCATTGCCTCGATCCATGCCCGGGATTCCGAAGGGTCTTCGGTGAGGCAGCGCTTATTCGGATAGATCTCGTAATTCACCCGATACTCGATGGGGGTGTAGTTCGGCATCACGACGTTCGCCCCGGCCATTAGCGCCTTCTTGCGACCAAACGGATCAATCGAGCCGACGGCGGTCGTGGCGGGGATGTGGGCGTTCCGCGTGACGATCCTCACAACTGCGATCATCTTTAGCGTCATCTCGAGCGTGCCGCCGGACTTGTCGCTAAGCGGAGTATTGGGGTGGGGGATGAACGGCCCGATCCCGATCATGTCGGCCTCCAAGTCGCGGATGAAGAGAGCGTCGTTCGCCAGATCCTCGATCGTCTGGCCCGGCAGACGGACCATGTTTCCCGCGCCTACCTGAAATCCGATGTCCTTCAGATCTCGGAGGCATCTGACGCGGTCCTCCAACCGCATGTCGGGATGCAGCCTGTGGTAAAGCTCGGGGTTCGAGGTCTCGTGCCGCAGCAGATATCGGTCCGCGCCGGCCTCCTTCATCGCCAGGTAGTCGGCATAGGAACGCTCGCCTATGCAGAGGGTAACGGCACAATCGGCCTGCGACTTAATGCCTTGGATGATCTCGACCATCCGCTCGGCTGTGTACCAGGGGTCTTCGCCGGATTGGAGGACAATGGTTTGCAGCCCCTTGCGAACGACATCCGCCGAGACATCAATGATCTCCTGAGGGGTCATGCGATATCGGCGTATCCGGCGATTGCCGCGTCTGAGGCCGCAGTAATTGCAGTCTCGCGAGCAGATATTCGAGAACTCGATCAGCCCCCGAAGATGCACTCCCTCGCCGCAGTATTGCTTGCGAACCTGGTCGGCGGCAGAGAACAGGCGCTGGACATCCTTGCCTTCCAGCGATAGAAGTGCAACCACCTCATCCCTGGTTAGGTCACCAGTGTGTATAGCTTTGTCTAAGATGAGTCTCAAAGCCATTACAGATACACGTCCCTCTCGCCCTGCTCGACCTTCGCCAGGAGTTCCATCGTGCGCTTGCGAAGATGAGGTTCGAGGTCCTCCAGTTCCTCCGCAATGATCGTATCGCCTTGCCGCTGGGTTTCAGGATCCGCGTAGTCCAGCAAATATTCTTTAGACGAGAGGATGCCATTCGGGGCGCACATGTTGTGGATTTCACCATGCTTGGCCAGCCCCATGAATGCCTCGCCGGTCCGGCCCTTTCGATAGCATCCCGTGCAGAAGCTGGGGATGTAGTCGCCCTTGCAGAGCTGGGTAATCATCTGGGCCAGAGTTCGCTCGTCGCCGATGGAGAACTGCTCGGCCTCGGGCTTATGGGCCTTAGCCGCATGGTAACCGCCGGGCGAGGTCCTCGATCCGGCGCTGAGCTGCGACACGCCCAGGGAAATGAGCTCGTTGCGGAATTCCGACCTCTCGCGAGGAACAACTTCTCTTCGTCCACAAAACCGACTTGCTCGTGCGTTACTGCACCCATGATGACATCTCCCTGCTAATTCGTGAGAATTCTCACAAGTGCATTTTACCACTTTCGAGGTCGGTAAGTCGAGTGTGCGGAGCAATGGTGAGGGATCAGTACTCGCGCGGCCTAGCTGACCGTCGTCCGATGAGGATGCCTATCAGCAAACCGAACAGCAGCCCGCCGGCCCCGGCCATCGCTGGAATCGCAACTGTCTTGGGGTAACGGCCGAATAGCAGGATGGGAGACGTAGTGCCAACCGTGCCCTGGCTGATTATCTTCAATGCCGTGACATGAGGCTTGCCGGTGGGCCCTTGCTCTTGCAGGTATTCGTCATAGTAGCGTATAAATTCGAGCGCAATTACATTTCCGGCGGCTTTTGCCTGAGTCTTGGTCTTGGCTGTAACTCTTAGCGACAGCATCTCGGTTCCGGATACCGGTTCAACAACCATGCTGCTGAGAATAAGCTGGGGGTTCGGTAGCTGGAGAAGATCGAGAGTCTTCAGCGCTCGCTCTTGAACGATGGGACTCGTGGCCAGCTTTTGGAGATTCGCCAAGTGCTCTTCCTGATCGCCGGCGCCCTGATATTGATGAGACCGCATATCCGCTATGGTCACACGGGCCTCGTACATCTGAGCGACCGCGACGCTATGCACCAGCACTCCCAAAACGATGAGGCAGAGAACAGTCAGTTGCATCTTGAACGTATGTCGCATGGCCCCTATTGTACCACTAAACGTCCGGCGAAGTCGAGCCCTCCTCTTGTCCAGCGGCAGGGCGATATCCCAGGCGCCTGCCGAGTATATATCCGATCTCCATACCGGTCAGAATCAACAGAATGAGCAAACCTATCAGAAATACGGCTGCCAGTGTCAGCGTATCGTTCACCTGCGCGCGTTCTTGGGGCTGGACCGTCCTCATCATGCCGGCGCCTCGTCCCAGCGCCTCCCATTTGAGGATAAATGCCGCCGCCCCCACCTCTGCCGCTCTGCCCGCATCCTCATCGTTTCCTGCCTCAACAGTTATGCGGACGAGATCAGAGTTGCCTATCCTCTCTGCTCGAAGCGTTGACAGGATCTTCTTTGCGCCTCGAACCTTCGCATGCTCCAGAATCTCCATCGCGTCATCGGTTACCGCCTGACTCCTGGCAATGCGAATCATGTCAGCGATCTGATGGTCATCGGAAGCCCCTTTGAGCATTCGGACGTCGGCAACCACGGACGATACTGAGTGCGTATGGGGGCGAGTCCACATGTAATGCAACAGGTAGCCAACAGATAAGGCTATGACTGTGATAATCGTCAGCCCAGCATATATGATCCGACGATGCTTCAACCTGCCTCCAAGCCAGATGCCGACCGGAATTCCTAAGAGTACCGAGACGACCGGCCGGATCGGGGACGCTCGACACCCGAAGGGCAGCGATGCGGCAGCGACCCAGGAAAATGGAACGCGCTCCTCCTTATGCACGCGAACGATCCTTGGTTCTCCGATAACCCGAAGAGGCGGCGTTTCGGCTTCGACCAACTCGCCATAGCGTCGAATGAACGCCTGGGCTAAGGCTCGCACAGCTATGTCGGCCGCCGCCTTGTCCTTCGATGTTATGTCTAGGGCCATGTAGTTGGTCTTTGCGGTATGCTTGGCCTCTCGAGTGTATAGCGCGTTCCTGGCGGCGTCGCGCTCTTCGTCAGAGCATTCCTCGTCGCTCAGGAGACTGAATGCTTCATTCAGCACCGTGTAACTGTCTGCGATGAAGACTAGATCGGCAAAATGACGTTCCGGGTCTTTGGCGGGAGTGCTGTCAACGATCGTAATGATGGCACGAAACCTCATATTGGAGCGAGGCCATGATACGATCGCATCAACTGCAACTGCGGCAAGCAGTATTGCTATGAAGCCATAGATAACCTTGCGCTTTGGTGATGCCATAGTCATCCTCCGATTCATATGGGCTCAGGGCGCTTGCTCCGGGCTCGTCTTCCTATCAGGAAGCCGATCGGGATGCCGATTATCAGTCCAATGGCAACGCCGACTGCGACGACCTCCAGTACGCGCTGGCCCAGGTACCATGGCATATGCCTTGGTGCGGGTCTGGCTGCGGCAGGCTCCAGTATCTTCAGCCCGGGCTTGCCCGACTTGATGCCCATAGTTTCATTGTAGTACTGTATGAACTCATTGGCCACGAGGTCCGCCGCCACTTTCGCCATCTCCTCTGATTCCGCCTTAACAGTGATAGCCAGGATCGTGGTGTCCTTCACGGGCGTAACATCAAGAGTACTGAGGATCTCGAAAGAATTGCTCATGCGTAAACTGGACATGGTCGCGGCGACACGCTGAACGACGGTCTGACTTTTCGCCAGCGTAACTAGTGCCGCCATGCGCTTGTCGAGATCGCCGTCCTTCAGCAGTGGATGCAGGTCCAAAACGGTTGTTCGCGCCTCATACATCCGCTTCGCCCCGGCCGGGGAAGCAAGGGTCAGTGCAACGAATACGACCAGCAGCAGAGAAAGATACCGCATGTTCTCCTCCTATCTCCGTCAGCTACATTATACGACAAAAAGGGGAAGATGATTCCACCTTCCCCCTGATCTGCAATGCGCGGAGCAGTGACTACTTCGCTTCTACCCTTGTCTTCTCCTCGGCCTTTGGGGTCTTCTTCACCCGAGGCGTGTAGTGCGTGTGAAGCAGTTCGTGCGACTTGTGGCTCAGCGGCTCGCCGAGGAACTCTTCGTAGAGTTGCTTGACTGCCGGGTTGTCGTGAGACTTCCTCATCGCCATGCCCTCGTCCTCCGCGTAGATCGCCTCGATCCTCTTCTTGCGGATCTCCTCGTTGGTCGGGTAAGGCTGGCCGCCTCCACCGATGCACCCGCCCGGGCAGCACATGATTTCGATGAAGTGATAGTCCTTGAAACGCCCTGACTTTATGCCTTCCATGATCTCCCGAGCATTCGTGAGCCCATGGGCGACCGCCGCCTTCACCTTCAGGCCGTCAACCTGAATCTCCGCCTCGCGGACGCCTTCGATGCCGCGAACCGCATGGATATTGACATTCTCTAGTTCCTTGCCTGTCAGGATGGCGTAGGCAGTGCGAAGGGCCGCTTCCATCACGCCGCCGGTGTTGGCGAAGATGACCGCCGCGCCGGTCGAGATTCCCAGCGGATTGTCATATTCGCCGTCCGGCAGGTTGGGAAGGTCAATGCCTGCTTCCTTCATCATGCCGGCCGCCTCGCGGGTCGTGAGGACATAGTCCACATCCTTGAAGCCACTGTCTCTCATCTCAGGCCGCTCGCACTCGAACTTCTTCGCTGTACACGGCATGATCGAAACGGAGACGATATCCTTAGGGTCAATGCCTTCCTTCTGCGCGTAGTACGTCTTCGCGAGGGTGCCGAACATCTGCTGCGGGCTCTTGCATGACGAGAGATGCGGCAGAAGCTCCGGATAGAAGGTCTCGATGAAGTTGATCCATCCCGGCGAGCAGGAAGTGATTTGAGGCAAGACCCCACCTTCCTTCACTCGCTGAATAAGCTCGCTGCCTTCCTCAAGGATCGTCAGATCGGCAGTGAAGTCGGTATCGAAGACCTTGTCGAAGCCCAACATCTTAAGGGCGGTGACCATCTTCTTCGTGACGCGGCTTCCCGCGGGCATGCCGAACTCCTCGCCGATGGATGCTCGAACCGCCGGCGCGGTCTGGACCACCATGTGCTTCGAAGGGTCGTGGATCGCTTCCCAAATCTCGGGGGCGGGGTCCTTGGCCTTCAACGCTCCGGTTGGACAACGATTGATGCATTGCCCGCAAAGGACACAGACCGCATCGCCGAGTTTGCACTCGAACGCCGGACCGACCAAAGTATCCCATCCACGATGATGGGTGAACAATGCTCCCACCGACTGAAGGTCATGGCAGACTCGGATACATCGGCGGCAGTTGATGCACTTCTCGGCATCCCTGATGATGGACGGGTTGCCGCTGTCAATGGGCATTTCAATCCGCTCGCCTCGGTAGCGAATCTCCTGAACGCCAACCTCCTTCGCCAGTTTCTGAAGCTCGCACTTCTGGTTCTTGGCGCACGTAAGACATTCCTGAGGGTGATTGGCGAGGATGAGCTCCACGATCATCCGCCTGGAATCACGGACCTTCGGCGAGTGAGTAGTGATCTCCATTCCCTCCGCCACCGGGAATACGCATGCCGGGCAGAGAGTCCGCTGGCCCTTGATCTCGACGACGCATATCCGGCAGACACCCTCGGGCTTCAGGTCGGGATGACGGCACAGGGTGGGGATGTAGACCCCCGACTTCTGAGCCGCCTCCAGGATGGTATCTCCGGTTTCCGCCTTTATCCGGCGCCCGTTCAGAGTTAGGCTTACCTCTGGCATGTCTCACACTCCTCGCTAATGTCCATTCCGCAAACTCCGGCTGGACAGGTTTTCCGGTTGATGTGGTCCTTGTATTCCGCCTCGAACAGCGGGAGGCTCGTTCTGAAGGCGGTAGTCGCCGCCTGGCCAAGTCCGCACTTGGCAGAGAGAG